>NZ_JBBYHS010000014.1:115544-177715 GCF_038290035.1 Flavobacterium calami | reverse complement strand
AAAAGTTCCGGAGTATTGATTGATTGCGATTTAAATATTACTTTAGCCATTGCTCGTTTTTTGTGCAACTCTAAGATACTATTTTAGATTAAAAACAGCAAAAAAAAGGCTGTCCTTACTTTTAGGACAGCCTCTTTTTTTGTAATAACCCGAATTGAAATATAAAATTGATTTACAAAAAAGAAGCGCCAAACATTCTGAAGAGAGAATAGTTTTGGCGCTTTATTCAACAATTAATTTTGGCTGTTTCTCAAGCCTCCAACTATTTTATAATTATTTTTTTCCAGGTTTTTTCCTGATCGTTTTGCAATTCTATCAGGTAAACTCCTGATTGCAAATTATTCAAGGATACTTCAACAGTGTTAGATTTGTCTTTTACTTTAATAGTTTGAATTAGTGTTCCTATTAAAGAATATACAGTTATTTGATCTAAACCTGTTTTGGTTTCAATAGTAAAATTCCCGTTTGAGGGATTCGGGTAAATAGCAGCTGCTTTCAAGCCAAAATCATCTACTCCTAAAGATGCAGAGAGAGGAGTATCTATAGCATATCCGAGATTTCCTCCGTGATTTCCCATTACATAACTTGCATTACTTCTTTTAGCCCAGGCAAAATCAATAGAGGTGTTAGCATAATTAAAGGTATAATCATTTGCATCTCCGGTTGAAAAATTTCGTTCTGCAGTTATTGTTCTAATTGCAGGGGATGAAGCAGAAGTGCCTGTGTCGGAAATTACGACCCAGTTTTGCGATCCATCTGTACTTGGAGCCAAACCTACTCCGTTTAGTCGTCCATCAACTATTGTATTGGTATTAGCATTAGTATATACTACATCTTGCCCAGACACCATACCATCGCCATTAGCAAAACTTCCAAATTGTAAAGCGAACCATCTGTCTTTAGGCCCTGTAAGCTTTAAAGTAGCTTTTGATGTAGTATTGTTTAATGTCAGGTTAGCCGTCATGTCATTTGTCAAAGAAACATCTCCGGTAGATTTTTGCTGTGCAAAACTGCTCAGACCAATTGCTAAAAATGTTAAAAGAGTAATTTTTTTCATAATGTACTTATTTTAAAAGGTTAATTATTTCTTCGTTTTGAGAAAAAACAGCATATTCAAATGCTGTTTTTCCTTTGTTATCCTTAATTGTTTTATCTACTTTATAGTCTAAAAGCAATTTTATCAACTCACTGTTTTTAAATTGTGTAGCAAGGGACAATGCTGTAGTTCCGTTTGCATCAGTTAAGTTTGGATTGGCTTTTTTCTCAAGTAATAATTTTACTAATTGTGGGTAATTTTTATATGTTGCAGCCATCAGCGCTGTTCCCATGTCTGAGTTGTAGTTAATGTCTTTTACATTTTCTATCAGGAATTTGGCAACTTCAGTATTTCCTCTGTAACAAGCCAGAATCAACGGACTTGTTTTATTTTCGTTAAGTGAATTGATTAAATCCGGATTTGATTTGTTCAGGATTTGAATTTCTGTTAAAGTTCCGCTTCTGGCAATGTCAAAAACTGTTTTGTTTTGTGCCTCAGAAATAAAAAAGCAAAATAACATTGTAAGCAATACTAGTTTTTTCATGATAAATTAGTTTTTGATTAATTAGCTTCAAGAACAAAATTCATGGCGACTTTTACGTTTTCGGCAATTTTTCCTTTTACCAAACCCGGGATTTCAATTTTGTAATCCTGAGGTTTTACTGAAATAGCGCTTGATGCCAGAATTTTGGCACCGTTTAAGGCAAGATTAACTTTCGTTTTTATCTTTTTGGTAACACCGTGAATGGTCAAATCACCTTCTAAATCATAAGCTGTTTTTGATGCGGACAATTTTTTGGCATCAAAATTTAAAATCTTCCCTTTAAAAGTGGCTTTTGGAAACTGGGAAGATTCCATATAATTTTCATTAAAATGCTCTTCCATTAACGGTGCTTTGAATTTAAATGATTTTATAAGAGTCAAAGCCACAAATTCACCTGTACTTTTTTCGAGAATACATGAAGTTGTTTTGTTTGTAGCCGCTACTTCTTCAAAAGCCGGCATTGAGGCTTCAAATTTTACTTCTCCGGTTCGTGTGATCATCTTTTGCGAAAAAACTGCGTTCCCCGCCAACAAAAACAATGCTGATATTATTACTTCTTTCATGTTATATAGTTTTAATTTTTATATCCTTCTTTTTGCCAAAGTATAATCATGTCGATAGTTGCTCTTGGCATAGGTCCTGATCTTGGCATTACACTTCCGCAGGACTGGGTTTGGTCAATTCGGCAGATTAAATCGCCGTTTTGGGTAGCATCTTTTACCTGGTCATAGGTTTCCAAAGTTGGGAATCGGCCTCCGTCTGAATGGCAGCCTACACAATTGGCCTGTATGACTGGCCCAACGTTTGCTGTGTAAGTAGGAGAGGTACTTGTCTCTGTTTCTTCTGATATATCTTCGTAAGTTCTGGGCGTGCACGAAACTAAAAATGCTGCACAGGTAAATACTATTATTAGGATACTCTTTTTCATATGTAGGTGATATTTTTTGCTTAAATAGTTAATGTTTTAAAAGGATCTGTACATGTTGAAACCAAAATAAATTTTCCCTTTTGCCCAGTCTCCGGAAGCGGTTGAAAATACTGCAACATCGTTCATAGGCTGACTGTTTGAAAATACAAGCTGAAAAACGTGTCCGCCGGTTTCAATATCCAAACCAACCGTGAGCGGATTATGATATTGGTCTACAGTTTTTTCTTCTGTAATCACTCTTGCAGCATACTCAAGGTTAACACTCATTCTTTTGGCAATTTTGTATCGTAATCCTCCTGCTGCCGAAAATACATTTTGCTGTTCTAATGCATCATCATATAAGTTTTTATAGACGTTAATAAGACCTAATTCGACAGAAAATTTTTCGTTGACTTTTCTGGAAACCAATAATTGGGTCGTAAAGGCTAAACGGTCAGAAAATTTTATGTTAGGATATACTTCTTTTTCTAATGCACTATTGATATCCATTGTATTATACCCAACAATCGTAACCGGGAATCCGTTTACCTCCTGATTGGCCATTTTATATTTGGCTGTTATTTCATAAATTTTGTTGTAGGTATGCCTTGTAGCACCAAAGCTCAGCCAGTTTGTTACACCGTAAATTCCACCAAATTTGGTCAGGGCATTATCCAATCCAAAGAAATTATTAAATCCTTCAGACAAATCGCCAAAACGGTGCGAAACCAGCATGTACCATTCTCCTTTTGCCGGCAACTTTGTAGACTGCATATTGGCAATCTGCAATCCTTTGAAAGCCGCTATCTCAATTTGTTTTTCGTTTGATGAAACACTATCCAGCTGATTCAGTAAATCATCCTGGGCAAATACATTTGCAGATAAAAAAAACACAAGCACAAAGCCTAAAAAATTCTTCATTTTAATTTTATTAATCATTATTAACTACCGAACACTGGTCTAATTTTAATTCGCCCATTAAGTCGTCATACCCTACAACTCTTCCTTTTAGGGTTAAAGACTGACCTTTTTTAATAGAAGGATCTGATTCTTTTAAATCGCAAACAATTATGTTGTCTATAATAATTTGTTTTGGACTCATCTCACTGACAATTCCTTCAATGGCTATGGCTTTTTCGAGGTATTTTGTGTTTGATTTTTCAATGTCCGAATCAAATTCATCAATAATTTTTTTTGAGGATACTGTAAAAACTGCTTCTTCGGACGAAACGTTTCGGGCTCCTCCATACCATGCATAGTAGTACCCAAAAACTCCCAAAACAGTTATTGCTAAAGCTGCCAGGATTATTTTTTTCTTCATTTTTTTATTTTTTAAAATAGATTCAATGATAAAACAGCCTTGATAAAGATTACCCTACCAAAAATTATTGTTTTTGTCAAAAAAAGATGAAAAAAAATATAGGCCTTTTATATCCTGAATCGTTTTGGATTAAAATGAAATCCTAAAACTCACATTTGGAGTTCTTTGCAGTGAAAATGTTTCAACCTCTTCTATAGAATTTGAAAGCGAACTTATTCTGTAATATTCGCTGATTTCATTTTTTCTGTTCAGGATGTTGATAATAGAAACTCCTAATTTATATTGAATGCCCTTTTCAGTTTCCCATTTGTAAGTTGAGGAAAGATTAACCTGCGAAAAGATTTGCAAATTAGTACTGTTTGGCTTTTTATACACAAGTATTGGATCTGAAAGGTCAATTTGGGAAATGTCCGGAGCAGTTGTTGGTCTGCCGGAAGACCATTTGGTTCCCAAAGCAATTTTGAAATTATTTTTTTCATAAATCGCCGCCCACGAAATAGTATGCGTTAACTCGAAATTGTTCGGGAAACTTGGGTAGTCGTAATTTTTAAAATGATAATTATTGTTGTTGTAGGTATAACTCAGCCAGGTCAGAAAATGATTCATCTTTTTCTGAATCAGGAATTCTGTTCCTAAAACTTCATAATCGCCTGTCGTGCGTATAAATTCTAACTGGTTCTGAAAACCCTGACTGGCAGTTGTAATTCCGGTTACTTTTTTATAAAAATTTTCGATATCCAAAAGCCAGTCATTCTTTTTATAAAATAAATTTAAAGATAGTTGTCTGCTTCTCTGAATCGGAATGGATGAATTGTCTGAAACGATCCAGCGTCTTTTTTCGATACCGAAATAATCTTTTTGTAAATCAATAATCTGTTGACAGTTCTGACTTTTCAGTTCTCCCAACAATTCTAAATTTAGATTTTTGTTGAAGCCATAGTTGATCTGTATGCGGGGTTCGGGAATGAATTTTTTGAATTTTTCAATATAGTTTAACCGTATTCCGGTATTTACTATTATTCTGGAAAGCGTGTCATTGTATTTTCCTTCCAAAATTAAGGCGTGGGTTTTTAAAACGTCTTTAATTTTACGATAGAAATTAGGATTATCAACTTGTTCTAAATTGGTAATACCCACTTCGTTAAACTGATATCCATTGTTAAAAATAACTTTTGAGTTAATAGTATGGTTGTTTTCCAGGTTAAATCCATTGTTTGCAACGGTGTTTTCCTGCGTGACTATTTGATTGTCATTTGTAGTTTTCTGATTGGCCAAAAGCTCGTAAGACGAGTTGTAAACATTGATTTTAGTAGTGTTAAAATTATTCCAGTTTCTTTTCCATGATAAATTTCCGCCATAGTTTTGCTGGCGTAGTATGTTATTTTCAGATTTATTTATGTTGTTTACAGCAGCACTCTGAAAAACCCTGAGGTCATCCTTTATAGTTATCAAATCTACTATTAACTGATCTTTGAGTCCTATTTTCTGGACATATTTAAAAGTAGCATCGTAGAAATCAAATTTTCTGTCGCTTCTATAATCGATATTTTGGTTTTTAGAAAAATCGGTAATTGTGGTGTTTTGAAAAACCTTATTAAAATACTCTTTGTAAGTGGGCGTTTCTACATAATCGGTAATTGATTTTCGTCCTGAAATTTCGATATAACTTTTTTTAGAAAGATTGTATTTGGCATAAATATCAGCATTTATCATGTTGATTCCTGCACTAAAACTATTTTTCTCGAAAGCTTCGGGAGTTGAAGAAATGGCCACTACGCTGGAAACGCTTTCGCCATAAAATGCAGAACTTCCGTTTTTGTAAATAGAAATCGTATGCGCCAGATTTGGATTAAAAACCGATATTAAACCAAAAAAATGTCCCGTTTGGTACATCCTTATTCCGTTCCATAAAAATAAATTCTGATCGTGCGTACCGCCACGTACATTGATGCTTGATACACTTTCGTCAATACTGTTAACACCTGGGATTTGCTGCATAGTCTGCAAGGCATCAGGTTCGATAAGTCCGGGAAGGATACCAAACTTTTTGGGTTTGATTTCAAAAGAACCATCACTGTTTTTAGAAATTCCAGAAGCGAGAATAGGGTTGGTTTTAATTTCTTCGAGTTCTGTAACTTCAGATTCTAAAGTGATATTGAGACAGTTTTTAGAATCCTGATTATTAGTCGAAACCTTTTTCGTTATAAATCCGACATGGCTAATGGAGAAAGTATTTTTGGATCCTTTTTTAAATTCAAAATACCCGTTTGAATCTGTTGCAGTTTCTGAGTTATTGCAATGAATATTTGCGTCTTCAACGGGTTTTTTGTCGGTGTTAGAAAAAACATACCCACAGATGATCTCAGATTCATTCTGATTTTTATAAACGTTGATGTATTTATTCCCTAAATTTTCAAAAGACAATTTGGTTTTTTGTGTCAGATATTGCAGTTTTTGTTCTAAAGAAAGTGATTTTTTGGGCGGTATTAATTGCAGGCCTGAAACATTGTCTTCGGTGTAATTAAAATTTACCTCATGCTGCTGTTCAATATCAATTATGATGTTTTTTAAAGATATAGCTTTTCCTTTGTCCTGAGAAAAAAGGTTCAGGGCAAGGAAAAACAAAAAAAACGAAAAATGAAATTGTTTGGGGCCCAACATCTATTTTTCGTCAAAAATTATTTTATTTTCTGATACTTTTTTGGCTTCCAAATGATAGGTTGTACTTATAATTTGCAATGCGGTTTCCAGATCATTAGCCGGCAATTTCCCTGTAAATAAGGAAGTCGTGTCTCTGGTGTTCAATACGATTGTGATATTATATTGCCTTTGAACTTCGTCCAGTAAATTCCTGATATTTTCTTTGTTAAACAATATTTGATTATCAATCCATTCGGGTTTGGAAGAGTTTATGGAAGTACTGAACTGTTTTCCGTTATGAAAAGTAACACTTTGTCCGTGAGTTAAAATGATTTGTGTGTTTCGGTAATTTACTTTTACACGTCCTTCGTAGCACATTACATCAAATCTGTTTTTTCGGGCTCTCACATTAAATTGAGTTCCTAAAACCGATACTTTTCCAAGACTGGTCTGAACTTCAAAGCGTCTGCCTTTGGACACCCTGAAATAAGCTTCTCCTTCAAGTTCAAGGCGCCTTTTATTGTTCCAGTTCCATTTTTTATAATTTATTTCAGAGCCGGAATTCAGTACAACTTCAGAATTATCAGGTAACAAAAAAGTGTTTCTTTTTCCAAAGCTGGCAGTTTCAGTTTCCGGTACAAAACTCTTTACGGCAAAAGTAATTGTAAGGACCAAAACAAAAATAGCTGCTGCACGAAACATCCAGTTTTTATATAACGGAACTACTTTTGGAGTTGCTTTTTTCTGTTGAAGGATATTTGCCAGCATAGCATCTTCGTCCAAATCATCAACTTGCAGATGCTGGGTGTAGTTTTTAATTTTTTGGTATTTTTCGAAATCAGGACTTGCTTTAAATTCAGCTAATTCATCTTCCGTTAAATCATCGTTGAGCCATTTGGCTAATAAGTGATTTTTTTTCATTGTATTGGTACTTGTATCATTAAACAATTAAAACTGGATTTACCCTACTTTTTATATATCAATTTCTTTACGCAAGTTTAACAAAGCCAGATGAATGCGTTTTTCAACAGCTTTTACACTTATGTCCAGAGCTTCGGCAATTTCACTGTATTTTTTTTTATCTATTCGATGCATCAAAAACGCTATGCGCTGTTTTTCGTTTAAGTTTTCAATGGCTTTTAAAAGTTTGGTCTGAAATTGTTTTTCCTCCAGAAGATATTCGGGGCTTTCGTTGGTTCTGTCGGAACCTGTAAAGTTTTTTTCGTACTTCAAAACCACTTTTTGATGAGCAATTTCGTTGAGTGTACTGTTATTTGCTATAGTATAAATGTATGATTTTGCTTTGTCGATAGGTACAGAAGCGCAATTTTGCCAAAGTTTGATAAATGCATCCTGCGCTACATCTTCAGCCTGGTTTTTATTGCCAAATTTGTAGTAAAGAAAATTCCGAAGAGCCTTTATATGACTTTTGAAAAATTCCGAAAAAATGATTTCGTCGCAGGTATTTGGTTGTTTTGTGGTTGACATTGGCGGTTATAGCTTTCAATTTGGAATCTGCAAAAGTATTTGTTTTTGGTTGAAGTAGGGTAAAAGCGGAGTAAATTGTTTTTATTCAGATATAAGGAGAAAGCATACTGGTCAAAAAGTTATCTCAATTTTATGGTAACAGATCTTAAAATTCGCAGAAACCTGTATTCCTAAATTTGATTACCTTTGTAAAAATATCACTATGTTTCGTTTAAAAAAATATTTACCCTTAATGGGTTTTCTGTTGTTATTCTCTTGTCAAAGCGAGATAAATGAACAGAGTTACAATCCACAGGAAACGGTCTCAAGTTATTCTCCGCTTACATCCTATTTCCAGAGGGTAGCCATGGTTAAAACAGTTGGGGATAATGTGGTAGATCAGTCCAGTTATTGTACCATAAAGCTGCCATATACGGTTACTGTGAATAATGAGAGTATTGCCGTAAATACTACTGCAGATTACCAAAAGATATTCGATAATATTAATGCAAGTTACACAGATGATGATATTGTAAAAATAGATTTTCCGGTAACAATGGTTTATTACAACTATATCGAGAAATATATTCCTGACCAGGCAGATTTTGATGCATTAATAGATTATTGGAATCTTTATCCGGATCTTTTGTCCAAAATAAACGGACTAAATGTTAATTACCCTATAACAGTCAATATTTACAACAGTGCCAGTCAAATAGGAAGTTCTGTTTCAATAACAAGCGATCAGGCGTTTTTTAATTTTATAAAAAATCTGAACAGCAGCCAGTATATCGCTCTCAAATATCCTGTTTCAATTACAGATTACAACAATCAGACAAAAACAATTTCGAATAATGTTCAATTCGAAAATGTTATAAAGGATGCTATTGACAATTGTCCGGAAAACAACACAACAGTTTTGGATTTTACTGGAGTTATAACAAATGGGTCCTGGAGCATATCCTGTTTTTTTGATAAAATAGAAAAATTTTCAGCATACAGCGGTTATACCTTTGTTTTTAAAAATGATAAATCTGTGGTTGCAACCAAAGCAGGCGTTTCGGAAACCGGACAGTGGGAATCTAAAATTGTAAACGGTGTCAGGGAGTTTAAAATAAGTTTTAGTTCAGATTTGCTTCATAAACTAGACTGCTCATGGAAACTGTTTGAGTTTAATAATTCTAAAATACATCTTCGGGATTTAAGCGACAGTAAAAACACCCGGTATCTGTATTTAGATAAGTACTGAAATTTAGAGAAAAGTTGTTTTTCTAAGGTTTAAAAAAGGGAATCATCTCAGTATTGAGGCGGTTTCTTTTTAGTTTATACTTTATTGTGTAAAAACGATTTTTAATTAATGTTTAATCCTATATTTGCACATATTTTTTCTATAAGGAATTAACAGGAATTTTAGCAATTAATTTTTGTAATCCTTTCTTCAAAAATTTAAAATTACAAGTGAATACAAAATCTTATTTTTTTCAGTCTTTTGCTATTGTGGCATTAGCTTTTGTTGCTTTTATCGGATTCAGGCAGGTTTTGCCGGATAAAATTTTTTCTGAAAGCAAAATAAACTCTAAAAATGTACTGATTGACAGTCTGCTTCTGGAAGCTGTAGCTAAAGATTCTTTAAGTGTGAATGACAGCATCAACGGGACTGAAGATGCTGAAGGAAAAGAAGAAATCATTTATAATAATATAGAAGGAATCGAATTTCCGTCTGAAACTTTTGAGGAATACAAAGGTTATCAATACCTGATTTCTTTCTATGAAAAACTATATCAGTTAGAGAAAAATCCGCAACAAAATGTAAGGATTGCCTATTATGGTGATTCCATGACAGATGGAGATTTGATCGTACAGGATGTTCGAACCAATTATCAGGAGCGTTTTGGAGGGAATGGAGTTGGGTTTGTTTCCATAACTTCGGAGTCAGCCGCATCACGCGGATCTGTAAAATCTACTTATTCTAAAAACTGGAAAACACAATCTTATCTAAATGTAAAAAGACCATCCAGCCCATTTGGAGTAAATGGTCATGTGTTTTTTGCGAATGATAAAAACAATGCAACCTGGGTACAGTATGAGGCAGGAACCAATAAATATTCGACAACTTTAGACAATCCGACTTTGTTTTACGGAAAAGCCTCTAAAAAAGGAAATGTGAATTTTATTATTGGAAAAGATACACTTCGAAAAAACCTGAACCCATCTAATCTGGTGAATAGCTTAAAAGTTACTTCAGGAAGCATAAAATCTTTCAAGGCCAATTTTATTCATGCAGATTCTATTCCAATTTTCGGATTCAATTTTGATAACGGAAGTGGAGTTCATGTAGATAATTTTTCGCAAAGAGGAAACTCAGGATTACCGCTTTCGATATTTAATCCTGGTGTGATGCAGGCTTTTAATAATCATCTGAAATATGATTTGATTATTTTGCATTACGGAACCAATGTGCTGAATTACGGAACCAAAAATTACTCATGGTACGAAAGAGGTATGAAAAAAGCAGTGAATAAAATAAAGGAATCTTTTCCGGGAGTTTCTATTTTGATTGTTTCAACCGCTGATAAGTCGACCAAGTACGATTTGGAAATGAAAACCGATTCGGCTGTTGTTCCTCTGATGAAATCACAAAAAAAATATGCTCTTGAAACCGAATCAGGTTTTGTAAATTTATATACGCTGATGGGCGGTGACGGATCGATGGTAAAATGGGTTGATGAAGCGCCTGCCAAAGCCAATAAAGATTATACACATTTTAATCAGCGTGGAGCAAAAGCCATTGGTAATTTGTTATATAGCCAGCTGAACAAAGGATACGAACAATACAAAGCTTTGCGCGAAAAGCGTGATGCAGGTGTAAAGCCAAGAGTGATTAGAAACCCCAAAGCAGATTCCGTATCTGTAAAAAAAGACAGCGTAAATGAATAAACTTATTATTTTCTTTTGTTGTCTTTTTTTCTCAACAAATGATAATCAGCACAAATCAGACTCACTTTCAACAACTAAAAATATGATCACTAAAACAGATACGCTAAGTAGTGAAACTTATGAGGGAAACCATATTTATAATGTAAAAGTATTAGAAAGTATTTTTAAGAAACTGAGTGACAATGAAAGCGAAAAGAATCAGAAAATAAATATTGTACATATTGGTGATTCGCACATTCAGGGCGATTTGATGACCAACAAGATTAGAAAGATCCTGCAGCAAAAATTTGGCAATGGCGGCCGTGGATTTGTTTTTCCGTATCAATTAGCCAAAACGAATGGTTCTTACAATGAGCGTTTTCGCTGCAACAGAGTCTGGAGCAGTTACCGAAATATTTATCCGGCAAAAAGTTATCCGGTTGGTTTGAGCGGAATTGGGCTTTGGAGAGATACCGGTGGATTTGTTATCGAAATGAGTGTGAAGGATCCGTCATATAAATTTAATACAATTCAGATTATAACACCAAAGAACCAAAACATGTTTGATCTGGCTTTATCTTCTCAAACCAAATTTATTGAAACCACAGAACGCAGAGTAATTACTCATAAAATCAAAAAGGGAGAAGCAATATCTATTATTGCAGATAAATATAACGTTTCTGTGGCTGAGATTAAAAAGGCAAATCAGCTGAAATCAAATAATATTCGTGCCGGAAGAGTGTTAAAAATTCCAACAAACCAGATGCGTCCAAAGAATATCAAAACATCAGAGTTTGTTCCTTTAAATCTTGAGTCTGATGCTTTTTGTCATTATTATAAATCTGAAAAGCCATTGGATAAAATTTATTTAATTCCGGGGAAAGAGGCACCAGATTATGAATTAAGCGGACTAGTTCTCGAGAAAAATACTCCGGGTTTAACTTACAGCGGAATAGGGGTAAACGGTGCAAAATTTTCAGATTACAATAAATATCCGTTATTCTTTGAGCAGCTAAATGCATTACACCCTGATCTTTTGATTTTCTCATTAGGTACAAACGAAAGTTTCGATAAACTGGAATCTTCGGATTACATTCAGAGACTGCGTCAGTTTATTAAAAATCTGAAAAATCAGAATATAAATGTTCCGATAATAGTTATGACACCGCCACCTTCTTTGTTCAGAGGAGGAAAAGCAAATCACTATGTGGGTGAATATGCACAGCGTATAAACGATATTGCAGAAAAGGATGGTTTTGCCGTTTGGGATTTATACGACGAGCTAGGTGGTTTAAAAGGAATAAGACAATTAAAAACGCAGGGATTAATAGGTGGAGACTGGGTTCATTATTCTAAAAAAGGATATGAAAAACAAGGAAGCTTGTTTACTGAGGCGTTTTTAAAAGCATACGATAATTTTAATTCAAAAAAGTAAATTGACAACGATAGATAGCATTAATAATTGGTTCATTCAAAATTTTGGTGCAATTACAACAGAACAGGTAAAAGGATGGTTTATTTACAATCCGGACGAAAAATTATTATTTAACACCGGTTTATTCTTAGGGTTATTTCTGGTTTTTTATTTTGTGTATGCTTTTTTACGCAAAACATTCTATTTGAGATTAACGTACGTTATTCTTTTCTCGCTTTTCTTTTACTACAAATCAAGTGGTATTTATTTTTTGCTTTTGCTGCTTTCATCGGTTGTAGATTACGGATTGAGCCAGATTATTTTTAAAGCGGAAAAGGACAGTACCAAGAAAATATATTTGATAATAAGTGTAATCCTGAATTTAGGGTTATTAGGTTATTTCAAGTACATGAATTTTATGATTGTGACTTTCAATGACATGTTTCAGGGCAATTACAAACTTCATGATATTTTTCTTCCTGTGGGAATTTCGTTTTACACATTTCAGTCGATGAGCTATATTATCGAAATTTATAGAGAAGAAATTAAACCTACTAAAAATTACATCGAATATTTATTTTTCGTTTCATTCTTTCCGCAGTTAGTTGCCGGTCCAATCGTTCGTGCCAAAGATTTCCTGCCACAGATTTACCAAAAACTGAATCTGACTAGACAAGATGTAAACAACGCTTTGTTTTTGATTATAGGAGGTTTGATTAAGAAAACGGTTATTTCAAACTACATCTCGGTAAACTTTGTTGATCGTGTTTTTGACACGCCACTCAGTTATACTTCTTTTGAGAATTTAATGGCGTCTTACGGATATGCAATTCAGATTTATTGTGATTTCTCAGGGTATTCAGATATGGCAATTGGAATCGCTTTGTTATTAGGATTCAAGTTGCCGGAAAACTTTAGAACACCTTATAAGTCTGTATCGATTACAGATTTCTGGCGAAGATGGCATATTTCGCTTTCTACCTGGCTGAAGGATTTCTTATATATTTCGATGGGAGGAAACCGTGAAGGATCATTTGCGGGATATTTATTTCCAAGTATATTTTTCTTCGGATTATTGCTTTGGGGAATCACAAATTATAATACCAGTGTAATTCCGTTGATTGTAGCTTCGGTTTCTATATTGCTTTTTTGTTTGTCATTTCTGCTTTCAAGCAAAAGAAAACAAACTTTAGTAACCAATTTGAATTTATTCACCACAATGCTTTTAGGAGGTTTGTGGCATGGAGCGGGAGCACAATTCATTGTTTGGGGAGCGCTTCACGGATTAGCTTTGGCAGTTCATAAAATCTTCATGGAATTATTTCCTTCCAAAAAAGATAAAAGCCCTAATTTCTTATGGAGGTTCTTTTCAATAGTAATCACATTCCATTTTGTAGTTTTCTGTTGGATTTTCTTCCGTGCAAGAGATTTCGAAACAGCTTTACAGGTAATTAATAATATTGGTCAGTTGACTTTCGAACCAGAACTTTGGCAGACAATTGTCATTGGTTATAAAAATGTTTTCGGATTGATGTTGTTTGGTTACGTTTGGCATTTCTTACCGGAAACATTTACAAACGGAATGAAATCTGTTTTTGACAGAACACCTTTACTGATAAAAGCAATTATCTTAGGATTTGTGTATTGGATCGTGTATGCAACAGCAGTAGCAGGTTCGCAACCGTTTATTTACTTTCAATTCTAAAATAAAGGTTCAAAGGGACAAAGTAACAAAGGCGCAGAGGTTTATCCTTTGCGCCTTTTTTCTTTTTGCCACAGATTAGAAGGATTAAAATGATTTTTTCACGCAGATTTAAAAGATTTAAGCAGATTCATAAAGATTATTATTTAAAATCTAAAAAATAAAATCTGCCACAATCTGCAAAATCTGCGTGAAAAAAAAACTTTGCGACTTTGCGAGCAAAAAAAACATAGCGTTCTTGGCGTAAAACTTCGCGTACTTCGCGGTTAAATGCAGTTAAATAAAAATTGCCTGAAATATCTAATTAGATTATCTTTGCACTTCAAATAAAGAAAATGATATGTTTGATAATTTAAGTGATAAGTTAGATAAAGCGTTCCATATATTAAAAGGACACGGTAAAATTACAGAAGTAAACGTTGCCGATACCTTAAAAGAAGTTCGTCGTGCTTTACTTGATGCCGATGTTAACTTTAAAATTGCTAAAGATTTTACTGCCAGAGTAAAAGACAAAGCAATTGGTCAGGATGTATTAACAACCTTACAGCCAGGGCAATTATTGGTTAAGTTAGTAAAAGACGAACTTACCGAATTAATGGGTGGAGACGTTGCAGGTGTGAACCTTTCAGGAAATCCAACAGTGATTTTGATGTCTGGACTTCAAGGTTCTGGTAAAACAACTTTCTCTGGGAAATTAGCAAACTTCTTAAAAACAAAGAAAAACAAGAAACCACTTCTTGTAGCCTGTGATATCTACCGTCCGGCGGCGATCAATCAGTTGCATGTTGTGGGAGATCAAATAGGTGTTGAGGTTTACTCAGAGCCAGAAAATAAAAATCCTGTAGAAATTGCTCAAAACGCAATCAAACACGCTAAAGCAAACGGATTCAATGTTGTTATCGTCGATACGGCAGGACGTTTGGCAGTAGATCAGGAAATGATGGACGAAATTGCTCGTGTACACAAAGCAATTCAGCCCCAGGAAACATTGTTCGTTGTCGACTCTATGACAGGACAAGATGCTGTAAACACAGCAAAAGCTTTCAACGATATCTTGAATTTTGATGGAGTTATCTTAACGAAATTAGATGGTGATACTCGTGGTGGAGCTGCACTTTCAATCAAATCGATTGTAAACAAGCCAATCAAATTTGTTGGTACTGGTGAGAAAATGGAAGCAATTGATGTTTTCTATCCGGAACGTATGGCAGAGCGTATCTTAGGAATGGGAGACGTTGTGTCTCTTGTTGAAAGAGCTCAGGAACAATTTGACGAAGAAGAAGCAAGAAAACTTCAAAAGAAAATCGCTAAAAACGAATTCGGTTTTGATGACTTCTTAACGCAAATTCAGCAAGTAAAGAAAATGGGTAACATGAAAGATTTGGTTGGAATGATACCAGGTGCTTCAAAAGCCATGAAAGATGTTGAGATCGAAGATGACGCTTTCAAACATATCGAAGCAATCATTTATTCGATGACTCCGGGAGAAAGAAGTAAACCGGCCATTATCGACGTAAAAAGAAAAGCCAGAATCGCAAAAGGTTCGGGTACAAAAGTGGAGCAGGTAAATCAGCTGATGAAGCAGTTTGACCAAATGAGTAAAATGATGAAGATGATGCAAGGCCCGGGCGGAAAAAATCTGATGAAAATGATGGGAGGTATGAAAGGGATGCCGGGAGGAATGCCGAGATAAAAAAAATAAAAGTTTCAAGTTTCAGGTTTCAAGTGAGAGACTGAAATTTGAAACTTTTTTAATTACATAAATATTTAAGTTTCACAAATAACGTGAAACATGAAACTTTAAACCTGAAACAAAACACAATGCAACTACTAGACGGTAAAAAAACATCTAACGACATTAAAAACGAAATTGCAATCGAAGTTCAATCTATAAAAGCAGCCGGAGGAAAAGTACCTCATTTAGCTGCGGTTTTAGTGGGTAATAACGGAGCAAGTTTAACTTACGTGGGAAGTAAGGTAAAGTCATGCCAGGAAATTGGTTTCGATTCAACTTTAGTTTCTTTACCAGAAACAATTACAGAAGATGAGCTTTTAGCAAAAATTAAAGAGTTAAACGAAGATGACAACCTAGACGGGTATATCGTTCAGTTGCCTTTGCCAAAACATATTGACGAGCAGAAAATTTTATTGGCAATCGATCCAGATAAAGACGTAGACGGATTCCACCCAACTAACTTTGGAAGAATGGCACTGGAAATGGAAAGTTTTATTCCGGCAACACCATTCGGAATTATGGAATTGCTAGAGCGTTACAAAGTAGAAACTTCAGGAAAACATACCGTAGTTATTGGAAGAAGCCACATCGTAGGACGTCCGATGAGTATTTTAATGAGCCGTAAAGGAAATCCGGGAGATTCGACAGTTACATTAACTCACAGCCGTACGAAAGACTTGGCAGAATTTACCAAAAACGCTGATATTATTATCACAGCTTTAGGAGTTCCGGAATTTTTAAAAGCCGATATGGTAAAAGATGGCGTAACGGTTATCGACGTGGGAATTACTCGTGTAGAAGACGCTTCAAACGCAAAAGGATACGTAATCAAAGGAGATGTTGATTTTGACGGAGTAAGTAAAAAAGCTTCATTTATTACACCGGTTCCAGGTGGAGTAGGGCCAATGACAATTGCTATGCTGCTTAAAAACACTCTTTTAGCTCGTAAAATGAGAAGTGCAAGAAATCAATAATTTCTTTTCAAATAATATAAAACAACAAAGCCTGTTCGATTGGACAGGCTTTGTTGTTTTAATATTTAATTAATAGTTTAAAGTTTTGGTTCTTAAAAATAAAGGATACTTTTGCCACACTTAAAAAACACTTCTCCAAATGGACGATTATTATTCGTTAGTATTAAATTAAAAAGCAGCTTTTGAAATTTCAAAATGCTGCGTTAAAAACCTGTATTTTGAAATGAAAGCCCTTTACACCCACCACAACGGATTAGTAGAAATTCAAAAATGGACACCAAATTGCTGGATCAGTATTGAATCTCCAACAGAATCAGAAAAAAAGTATTTACTGGAAGAACTTCAAATTCCCGAAGCATTTTACAATGATATCGAAGATATAGACGAAAGACCTCGTATAGAAATCGAAGATGGCTGGACACTCATCATTATGCGTGTGCCAATAAAAAGCAGCGATGTTAAACTCCCTTTTCAAACCGTGCCGCTTGGTATTATATTTAAAGAAGACATCTGCGTTACGATTACTTTTTACAAAACAGAAATCATAGCTGATTTTGTATTGTACTCTCAACGTAAAAATATAGAAGTAAAAGACAACCCCGATTTGGTTTTACGATTGCTTTTATCATCAAGTGTCTGGTATCTGAAATATCTAAAACAAGTCAATCAAAAAATAAAACTGGCCGAAGATAATTTAGAGAAATCCATCAAAAACGAAGAGCTGCAGGCTTTGCTTCAAATCGAAAAGTGTTTGGTATTCTTTATAACATCACTAAAAGCCAACGATGTCTTATTTCAGCGAGTTAAAAACCTAAAAGCACATAAGGCAAATTACGATTTGGATTTGCTTGAAGATGTCGAAATCGAATTAAGTCAGGCACAGGATACGGCAAACATTTACAGCAACATTCTAACCGGAATGATGGATGCTTATGCCTCTGTAATCTCTAATAATATGAACAACATCATGAAGCAGATGACATCAATTTCTATCATTTTGATGATTCCTACGCTGATTGCCAGTTTGTACGGAATGAATGTGCCCAATGGTTTAGAAGATAGCAAATATGGTATATGGATTCTTCTTTTTATTTCTGTTATATTATCTGTTTTTGGGGTATTTCTTTTCAAAAGAAGAAGATGGTTCTGATTTTAGAAATGAGTGTTGAGTATCTGGCAATAAGGTAAAATATAATTAGCTCAGTAAAAACACAAGTGATTCCAGTTTTCGTACTTATTTGATTGTTTTGTAAATATTTACATTTAGTTTTAACATTTAATTAGGATTGTGGTTTAAATTAATAAGTAAGTTTATACGTTGTTAAATAAAAACCTACAAATGGATAGACGTAAAGCTTTAGTTCACATTTTTTTTGTTTTCGTTTTCTTCAATTTAAATTATATTATATTAAAAATTTTTAGTCATTTTTTACAAATGAAGTTTGTTTGTATGAAGCTCCTTTTGTAGTTAAACATTTTTATATAATAATACAATAACCTTACTAATCTTTAACCAACCAAACCAAACATGAGAAAAAAAATAATTCTTTTAGCCTTATTTTTTGTCAGTTACATTGTTTTCTCACAAAAAACGATAGAAAATCCGCAGTATGGCTTAAGCAACCTTCCGGGAAAGCTAACTAAGATAGAATTAACGGATTCTGCAACAATTATTCATTTTTATATAAAGTATCAACCAGGAAAATGGATTTCTGTTCCTAAAAACACCTATATACAAGATGTAAATGGAGCTGAAAAATACACAGTGGTGCAAACTGAAGGAATTGCATTGGGAGAAAAATATACAATTCCGGAAAGTGGCGAAGTAAATTACAAAATAATATTCCCTAAATTGAAAAGCGGGGTTAATAAAGTAGATTTTGGCGAAGGTGATAATAATTCTAACACTTGGGCGGTTTATGATATTGTGATAAATAACCAGGAATCCTCTGTTTTGCCTAATGAGTTGCAGGGAAATTGGTTTCTGTCTGACGGAAGCAATCAATGGGATTATGGATTTTATACTTCGAATGCTATTATTGACAAAGAAATTTGGTACTATAAAACAGTCGAAAAGAAAAAAAATATTTATACGATCGTTCTGGAACACAACGGAAAACAAAAAACCGTTTACGCACAGTCCGATAAAAAACGAGGAATAAGTTTTGGAAGTGACAAGCAGAAACTGAAAAGCTATAGCACTGCCAAAATCGAATATGCAAGCTATAAATTAGATACTGATGTAGCATATTCTGATATGGTTTTTAAATCAGATTCTGCTACTTATTCAGGCGTCGTACAAGGCTATACACAAAGAGCAGGCAGAAAAACAGGGACAGTTTATGTAAATAATATCTTTACAGGAGCCCAGAATTCTTATTTGATAAAAATTGCTGATGACGGGAGTTTTTCTGTAAAGTTTCCAATAGACCATCCTCAGTTTATATTTGTACGATTACCGAATAGTAATAGCACCGTTTTTGTTGAACCCGGAAAAGAAACGTTTCATTTGAGAGACCAAAATACCGCATTGTTTATGGGGGATTGTGCCAGGGTAAACACAGATTTGGATGCACTAAACTTTATTTCGAGTGTTGATTATCAAAAAATAGCAAAATTTGTTTCAGACACAAGCCCTCAAGATTTTAAAAATAGTGGTTTAGAGATACAAAAAAAGCAATTAAAAGCTTTGAATGATTTTGCTCAAAAACAATTCATAAGTCAAAAAGCACTTCAGATAAAAAAACTTGATATTGAATTTGGAGCTATGGCGCAAATATTAAGTTATGATATTTATCATAGAGGTTTTAAAGCAAAAACATCTTCAAAAACATCTCAATCCGAAACTAAAATTGATCAGGATTATAAATTAGAACCATCTTATTATGATTTTATTACTGAGTCCGTTTTAAACAATAAGATAGCAGTTGTAACATATGAATACTTCAGTTTTATCAATAGGTTAAGATTTATTGATGTTTTAAGAAATAATGGGGGCATTTTTTATACTTCGTTTTCTGAAACAGCTGAAAAGCTTAAGAAATCAGGAGCCATTCTCACTAAAGATGAATTAGAAATGATTGCGGCCAGTAAAAAAACAGAAAAAGGGATGGATAAAATGATTGGTTTTATGAAAACGAATTATCAGAAACATCAGGAGTTTCGTCAAAATTATAAGGAAATATTTACGAAACTGCAAAAAGAAAAGGCAAGTGACGACATTTCAGTTTTAGATGTTGCTGATTATTTAAGTAAAAATGGTACTTCCTTATCTTCGGCTGAAAAAGAATTTATTACTGGTTATAAGGCTATGGATTATACTAAAGAAGAACAGGAAATTCAAAAACAATTTAATGATAAATATAATGAGGCTTCAAAGCTTTTTTCTGAAAAATATCAAGCAAAGATTCAGGAATTTAGAGACGAAGAAAGATTTCAAAATTTAAAAGAAAAACAAAAAGAAGTTTTTGGACTAAATGAAGCCTTTGTATTTGACGTAATTACATTGCAGGAAAAATCAAAAGATTTAGAAAGAAATATGTTTCCATATACTGAAAGTGAGCTAACGTGGATACAAGGAAAAATTAAGACACCGTTTTTATCCGGCTATATTGTAAGTGAAAACAACCGAATTAAATCTAAGATAGAAACCAACAAGATAAAATCTGATTTTACAATAAATACAGTAAAGAAAACAGAAGGCGACGAACTTTTTGATTCGATGATAAACAAGTTTAAAGGAAAAGTGATTTATGTCGATTTTTGGGCAACATGGTGTGGACCTTGTATGGAAGGAATAAAACAAATTGCGCCACTTAAAGAAGAAATGAAAAGCGAAAATGTGGTCTTTTTGTATATAACAAATCCAACTTCTCCTGAAAAATCATGGAATAATAATATTCCGGGTATTAATGGAGAACATTATAGAGTTAGTCAGGACGAATGGAATTATTTGGCGCAGAAGTTTAATATTTCCGGAATTCCGCATTATGTACTCGTAAATAAAAAAGGTGAAGTTGTAAATCCTAAATTAGGTCATTATCCGAACGAAGCTTTAAAAGGAATATTAAGAAAAGAGATGTAAGAACAGTTCTCAATAAAAGATTTTAATCCCAACAAAAGAAAATTTAAATAAAATATCTTTTTGTTGGGATTTTTTATACACTAAAATAGCGCTATTAAATTTAGTCCTGTATCAACTTTAAACATTTGTGAAATTTTTAAGTTATTTATATTGTCAATTCAAAATAAATAATAACTTTGCATTACAAAGTACTTTATTTATGAATCAGAAGCACCAGGAAGATTTAGCGCATATTCGTTCTATGATGGAACGCTCTTCAAGATTTATATCCTTAAGCGGACTCTCAGGGGTTTTTGCAGGATTGTCAGCTCTTATCGGCGGATTGTACGTTTATCAGTTATTTAAGGCCAATGGTCTTGAATATTTTGATGGATATCATAAATTGTATTCGGTCAATTTGGTTTCAGAGCTAATTTGGATTGCGCTTATTATTTTGGTGTCTGCACTTACGTTTGGAATCTTTTTTACCATTAGAAAAAGCAGAAAATATGATTTACCAATCTGGACATCTGCCACAAAAAAGATGTTGTTAAATTTAGCGATTCCCCTTGTGGCTGGCGGTATATTTTGTCTGGCGCTTTTATATCATCAAATATATGTTTTAATTGCTCCGGCGACTCTAATTTTTTATGGTTTAGCACTTGTTAATGCTGAAAAGTATACTTTTTCTGATGTGAAGTATTTGGGATACTGTGAATTGGTTTTAGGATTTATTTCTCTGTTTTGTTTAGGGTATGGTTTGATTTTTTGGATCATTGGATTTGGTATTTTGCACATTTTGTACGGATTAGTAATGTTCAAAAAATACAAATAACCCCATGGGAATTATTGATAAATTAAATAAGGATTTCGAAAGCCGTGTCAGATTAGGTATAATGTCTATTCTGATCGTAAACGAGTGGATTGATTTCACTGAAATGAAAACACTTTTGAATATCACAGATGGTAATTTAGCAAGTCATTCCTCTGCTCTTGAAAAAGCGCAATATATAGAAGTAAAGAAAGAATTCGTAGGCAAAAAGCCTAAAACCTCCTACAAAGTTACCGATCTTGGGCGGGCTGCTTTTAAAGAACACCTTAATTATCTGGAAAAATTAATGAAATTCTAACAACTAAATTTTTTTACCTAAAAACTTTGAAATACAAAGTACTTTTTAATTTCTAAAAACAACAAATAATAATTCTAAAATCATGAAAAAACACCAATTTATTCTGGCCAGCAGTTTGATTTTTGCACTGCTTTTTTACAATGAGACAATAGGTATCAATCTGGCTCTTTTTGGGCTGGTATTAACCGCTTCAATCTGTTATTTTTTTCAGGACAAATTTACAGACAGAACTCATTTAATGCTAGTCGTAACCTCCATCTTATCTTGTCTGGCGTTTGCCTGGTATGGAGATTTTGCTTCTTTTGTAGCGTTGGCATTGTCGATTACTTTTTTACAATTCAAAACTCATGAAAGAGAACTCAAAGTTATTCAGGTGATACCGTTGATCTTTATAAACGGATTTGCATCTATAGGCCGTATTTTTATGTTTAAGCAATGGCTGCCCGAAAAGAAAATTCACAACAATTTTGCAAAAAAAATAGTTGCCTTTGTAGTCATTCCGGCCGTTTTTCTGGGATTGTTTTTTATTGTCTATTCTTTCGGTAGTGACCATTTTTCTTCTCTGTTTACAGATTATACATTAGAGATTGATCTTTGGCAGTTAATCGTTATTTCTGTTTTAGGATTTTATATTTCTTTCAGCTTTTGGAATTACTGGATTCCTGAAGTTTGTTATGAAAAAAAGCATTTATTAGATAATGATTTCAGCAATACAGATGAAATCGAAAGCCAAAATACATTTTCTTTCCTTGATGTAGATTTTGAAAGAAAAAGCGGCGAAATTACGCTGGTACTTTTAAATTTAATGTTATTGGTGTTCATCGGGACATACAATTACGAACAGTTTTTTGAGGTGGCCGAAAAAACGAATTTAAGCTCTGATACACACGAACGCGTAAATGCTGTAATTTTCTCAATTGTCATGGCTGTCGGGGTAATCTTGTTTTACTTTAAAGGAGGATTCAATTTTGATGAAAAAGCAGCTCAGTTAAAAAGACTTGCCAAAATATGGATTGCATTAAACTGTGCTTTAATTATAAGTGCCTTTACTAAAAACACAGAATACATTGCTTTTTTTGGCTTAACTTATAAAAGGCTGGGAGTGTACTTGTTTTTAGCTTTAGCAATTATAGGTTTGATACTTTCCTTTCAAAAAATTATAAAGCAAAAAACAAACGCTTATCTTTTTAATAATATGATTTGGTACTTATACGGAACTATTTTGGTTTGCAGTTATTTCAATTGGGGGAATTTGATTACCAATTACAATATTTCTGTGAATAAAGGAGTAGAGCCAAGATTTCTAAGTAGCCTGAATTTTAATGACGAAACCCGAAGAGCTTATTTTTTAGAACATGACTATGATAAACTATTTGTAGATGATCCCCGTGAAGGAGATATTCAGGAATATCAGGAAAAATCTTTTTTATCAAAACCGTTGTATTATAAATTTTTGAAAATACATAAATGAAGAAATAGTAAATCCTATTCGAAAGAGTAGGATTTGTTTTGCAAAAAAAGCTTATTCCTTGAAAGTGTGTGATTTATTTAACGTTAAAAGGTAAATATTGTCGTTTAATAACCTTTTTAATTAAACTTATTAGGAAATACTTTGTTATATTTGATGTCGAAATTTTGCTGATTTTGTGAGGTAAAGTCCCTTGTTTGGCAATATTTTATTAAAAATTATTAATCTAACCCTAAAAAATTATTACTATGGAAAAAACTACCCCTAACGATTGCCCTGTAATTATCCCACCCCCAGGAGTTGAAATCCCAACAGAGTTTACTAAAACTACTTATGTAGGTGAAATAAAATTTCCTTTAAATAAATCCACAGACCTTTTTTCACCTGTTGTGCAGGCATTTTTAGTCGATGGAATCATTACTGTCAATGCTGTTGTTTTTGTTGATTCTAAAATAGCGAAATCGACCGAATTTACTGTAGTTCAAAATTGCTATGTAGACATTGAAGGAGATCCTCAATTGCAGTTTTTTGTATGTTATAATTTAGACGATAAAGATGCTGCAAAAAACTTTTGGGTGTATGAAGTTAATTTTCAGGTTCAGCCAATAATGCCATTTGATATATTAAAAATAGAATCAATTCAAACTTTTCTTTGGGATGTAGATCCTATTGGTTCAAGAGGGACAGTAACTATTGTACAGCAAGGAACCTAATTTGCATAAATTTTAACAATGTGATTAAAATTAAGCTTTATATTGTAGTAATATTACTCAACCCTTTTTTTGTTTTTTCTCAAAGTCAATATTATGCAGATAAGTTATTTCATATAGAAATTAAAGTGTTATCCAAGAAATTTAGAAATGATGTTAACTTTAATAAGGCACATTCATTTTTTATGGAAAAAAACTGGGATTCAACTTTGGTATATACTATGAAGCAGCTTGGATTAAAAAAAAATAACGATCTTAGAAATTATTGCTATTATTTTAGAGCATATAGTTTTAAACAGAAGAAATTATTTAATCAGGCTAAAAAAGAATTTAGTAATGTATCTAATGATTTTAAGTTTTACTATAAAGTAAAAATTAATTTAGCAGAAATTGCTTTAGAACAAAACAAGTATGAAGAAGCTTTAGAGTATTTTAATCAAATTGAGAAATTGCCTGTCAAAATTATTTATGATTTTAAAAAAAGTACTGTTCTGCATAATATAGGATTATGTTATTTACATCTTAAGAAATTTGATAAGTCTGAAGAATATCTGTTTAGAGGTGCTTACTTACAAGAAGTTGAAAAAGATACAGTTATGCTTATTAGTTCGTATGTAGGAATTGCAACTTTATATTATGATCAATACAAAGATAGTCAAGCAATTCCTTACTTTGAAAAGGCATATCAATTATCCAAAAGAACAAAATCATTTGACTTAAAACAAACTACAACTTTAAATATGGCTGTAGTCGAAGAAAATAGAAAAAACTTTCCTTTAGCTTTAACTTACAGAAAAGAATACGAAGCATGGAAAGATTCCCTAAACGATCAAAATAAAGTATGGGCAATTGCAGAAGTTGAAAAGAAGTTTGCGATTAAACAAAAACAAAAAGAAGTCAATGTTCTCGCTGCAGAGAATAAAGCAAAAATAGCCGAAAGAAATGGGTTTCTCATTTCTTCGGTTTTATTGTTTGTACTGTTGGGTACCGGAGTTTATTTTTACAGACAGAAAATCAGGAACAATAAAATAATTCTGGCTCAGAAAAACGAACTCGATGAACTGAATGCTACCAAAGACAAGTTGTTCTCTATTGTGAGTCATGATTTGCGTTCTTCTGTAAATGCTCTGAAAGTGAGTAATAGTAAACTTTTAGATAGTCTGGAAAGTAAAAACTATACAGAACTCGATGTTTTACTGCACAAAAACAGCTCCATTGCCAGTGGGACCTATAATTTGCTCGACAACCTGCTGAATTGGGCTTTGTTGCAAACCCAGCAAGGTTATTTTTATCGGGAATCATTGCACTTGATTAGAATTGTAGAGCATGTTGAGTATAATTACAAGCCTTTGATGCTCAATAAGAATATTGATTTTAAAAGTAATGTTTCGGTTTCAGATTATGTGTTTGCCGATATGGATTCGCTCAAAATCATTATTCGGAACTTTTTAGACAATGCGATTAAATTCTCTAAAGAAAACGGAACAATTTCTATTTACAGTCGTCCATCATCAGAAGAGTTTTGTTATCTGGTCATCGAAGACAGCGGATTAGGGATGAACGAAGCAACAAGAAAAGAATTATTAAAAGAAACCATTTTGCTTTCTAAAAAGCAAAACGATGATGTCATAGGTACCGGATTAGGGATGCAGTTGTGCAAAAGCCTGATTCGTAAAAACGAAGGAAAACTCGATATAGAGAGTGAGGAAAATGTAGGAACCAGGATTATCATAGCATTACCAAAGTTTAAAACCCATGGATAACATAAATGTACTTATTGTCGAAGATACACCGGAAGAAAGCGATGCACTTGTAAAAGTACTTTCTGAAAACAATTACAACATTGCCGGAATTGCCCGGACTTATCAGGAAGCATTAACGTTGTTTTATGAAAAAGAAATTGACATCGTGGTTATTGATGTTTTTTTAGACGCAAAACCCGATGGAATTACATTTGCAGAGACAATAAATATTGTTCCTAATAGTGTAAAGCCATTTGTTTTTTTAACGAGTTCAAAAGACCGTCAGGTTTTTGAAAGGGCAAAATTAACGAAGCCTTTCAGTTTTTTATTAAAACCATTTAACGAACTGGAGATTTTATATGCATTGGAAATGGCTGTCGAAAAATTTTACGGACAGACTAATGCTTTTCATAGCGAAGATCAAAATGCAGTAGTGAGTAGCGATTCGCTGTTTATCAAAAAAAACAAATCGCTGAAGAAAGTTCAAATCAGGGATATTGTGTACATAGAAGTCGAGGACCGCTATTGCAACATCATAACCGAAACAGAAAAATTTGTCATTTTAATCTCTCTGACCAAAATCATTCAGCTGCTGGATCCGGCAGAGTTTTTTCAGACACATCGAAATTATATCGTAAACGCCAGTAAAATAGAGGAAATAATTGTAAATGACAATTTGATTGTTTTAAAAGGAAAGCATAAAGTTACCTTAAGTGATAAATACAAAGATTTTGTGAAACACTTTAGAATATTGAAATAGAATTTAATCCATTCGATTATTATAAACAGAAGCCTTCAGTAATGGAGGTTTTTTTATGTCCATACATTAGTTTTAGTCTTTTATGTCATTGATATTCAGTTTTGTAACAAATTAAATGTGTCAGAATAAGTTATGGTGTAGTTTTACTTCAGAAATTAAAAAGCTGGCATCTTAATTTTTTTAACCAATTGCAAAATTGATCATTTTGTATAAGTGGAGTTCAGTTCCCACTCAAAAAACGAGGCGTATCTGAAAAGCCAAACGAGTAAGGCAAAACAAACCAATAATTAAAAATTTATATCATGGCAACATTTAAAGTGAATATTCCGGCAGGTCCAATCTGGAATCAACAAGACGCAAACGAAAAAGCTCCTTTAGTAGCAGCAGCACATCAGGGGAAATGGACAGGGCAATGGAATACTGTTGTAGACAGTCAAATGAGCGTAGTTGAATTAGAGCTTAACGTAAAAAACAACGGAAAAAACGAGTATAAAACAAATGTTTTAGCCGGTCCCCTTTGGAGTAATGACGAAGCTCAAAAAGTAGGTTCAGTAATCGCTGCTTCATACGGAGCTGAATTTACAGGACAATGGTCTACAATTGTCGAAGGACAAATGAGCGTAATCGAGATTAAATACACCTTCTAATCTGACTAACTATTTTATAAAACCAGAAATGCTGAAAATGTATTTCTGGTTTTTTTGTTTAAACCCAAATTCAATTTAAAACAGATCACAATGGCTTGGATTAAAAAAGAAAATGTAGCAATGTTTAAAGGTGCGAACTGGAATACATTAATTAAAAGAGTTCCAAATTGTACTCCGGAAAAGGCGAAACGCATTGCTGTTAAAAACCCTGAAATTAGCTTTTTCTTCTTTTGCAGGGAATTTATGGTGCTTGAAACATTAGGAGATAAAGGAATTTTCAATCCTGGAGACGCAGTGTTTTTTAGTGGAGAACCCTGGTACGGAAGCGCTCCACAATGCGATTCGTATGAAAAAACAGGTTTGTCTGTCGCTTACGTGAGTATTGATAAATTGCAGACAACAGGCTGTTACACCATGGCAGATGGTAGTGCGGCGGTAGATGTAGTTTGTATTTTTGCGGCAAACATCAATAAAAAGCCTTTTCCTCCGGGCGCAGTTGCATTAGCACCAAACACAAAAGTTCCGGAAGGGTATCCTTATGTTGTGGGAAGTTCTGACTATGCTTCACTTACTGCAGCTGATATACAAAAACTGCAAAATAAA
The DNA here is from genome assembly GCF_038290035.1 of Flavobacterium calami. Taxonomy (NCBI): domain Bacteria; kingdom Pseudomonadati; phylum Bacteroidota; class Flavobacteriia; order Flavobacteriales; family Flavobacteriaceae; genus Flavobacterium; species Flavobacterium calami. The sequence continues at coordinate 149,936 of NZ_JBBYHS010000014.1, read as the reverse complement.
GGAATTACGGTATTATTGACTTTATTAAATAATCACGATGCTACTGGCTGGTCCGAGTTTCCGGATGTGGCGACAGCAACCAACTTTTCGGAGCAGTTAAAAGAAGTAGTTGACAGATTAGGACTGGACGGAATTGATATTGACGATGAATACAGTGCAGGTATACCTATTGTTTCTTCATTAGTAACGGTAACCACTATTATGAAGCAGTTGATGCCGGGTAATATTATTTCGAAGGCTCTGTTTGATGATTATCAATATTTTAAACCTGAATATCAACAACAGACTCTGGCGGATAACCTGACGTATGGCTGGGAAATGTCTTATTGGGAAACTCCCGAAGAACGATTGCCTGTTTATACTACTTTTGGAATGGCTACAAATACACTTGTTTGTGGATTTTGGTCAGGACAGCCGTCTCCATCTCCATCAGGTGATGTTTCCTGGCTTAAAGAGAATAATTATGAAGGTGTTATGGTGTATGCCTTTCAGGAGCAGCCTAATATCGATTTGTTAGGGGAACTTGTAAACGACTGGAATGGAAATGGCAATTGGAACAAAACGCCTAATTGTCCATAATGGTTTTTTAGTTAGATAAAGTTAAAAATTAAAGCCCTGAATTGATGTTCAGGGCTTTTGTTTTGAATTATAAATTAATTTCCTCTTTTTTTAAATCGGGGATCATGTTTTGAAATGAATCCTGTTCTTCTATTAGTAACTTCAGGTTTTGGAAAACTTGCTTCTTCGGTTTTGCTGGAAGGTTCGATTAACTGATTTAATTCTTTAATCTCAGCATCGGTTAAATCTCTGTAGCGGCCCACAGGAACATCCAGCGAAATATTAATAATACGGATGCGTTTTAGCGCCGTAACTTCATAACCTAAATATTCAGACATTCTACGAATCTGGCGGTTCAAACCTTGTGTCAGAATAATTTTGAAGGTGTATTTGCTGATTTGTTCTACTTTACATTTTTTGGTAACGGTATCTAAAATTGGAACGCCATTGCCCATACGTTGTATAAAACGGTCTGTTATGGGTTTGTTTACCTTTACAGTATATTCTTTTTCGTGATTGTTTCTGGCGCGCAAAATCTTGTTTACAATATCACCGTCATTGGTCATGAAAATCAATCCTTCACTGGCTTTATCTAATCTTCCGATTGGAAAAATACGTTTTGGGTAATTGATATAATCGACAATGTTATTTTTGACTTCCAGATTGGTGGTGCATTCAATTCCGACCGGTTTGTTGAATGCCAGATAAATCATTTTTTCGTTTTTCTCAATAATTAGTTTACCGTCAATACGTACTTCGTCATCCGGTGAAACTTTGGTTCCCATTTCGGGTACTGCACCGTTTATGGTTACGCGTCCTTCTTCAATGAGTTTGTCGGCTTCACGGCGGGAACAATAACCGGTTTCTCCAATAAATTTGTTAAGACGTTTTAGATTTTCTTCCATGATACAAAAGTAGTCAAATTTTAGACTTCTTAGATTTTAGACTTCTTAGATTTTGGGATTTTATACAATCTTGTCATCCTGAGGAAGGAAGGATCACAAGCGGAACTCCTCGACAAAGATTGGCGATTTTCTATGCAGAATTTCTAGTTTGATCCTTCGTCCTTAGGATGACAAGTATATAGTTACTTTATCTATGAGTTAAAATCTAAAAAAACTTTGTTCCTTTGAACATTTCCTATTCTGAACCTTTCGAAGAAAACAAAAAGGCAATCACTTTTTGATACAATTCATCGTCGTGCATGCCATGTCCCAAGCCTTTTGTTTCAATAAACTGACTGTTCTTCCAGTTGCTGGCGATTTTCTTTCCTTCTTCAAAAGAAACAATTTTATCTGTTGTGTCGTGTGCGATTAAGCCCGGAATATTAAATTGAGAAACAAATTTTTGTCCTGAGAAATCCTCTAGTTTGAAATTGAAATGGGTTAAAAAACGATTTTCCAGAAGTGAAAACATTCGGTTATTTAAACTCAGCATCGATACATAATTGTCAATCAGTGTTTTTAGATCTGAAGGGGCTCCCAAAATAACCATTTTATTAATGCTGGTGTTTGGAAATAAATATTGATGGTATATGCAAGCTGCACCACCAATAGAATGCCCGATGATAATATCCGGCTGGTATTTTTCGACTGCTTTATTGATGAATTCCGCATAAAGAGGAACATTAAATTCTTTACCGCTGCTTTGTCCGTGTGCAGGTGCATCAAGTGCAATAATGGTGCTTCCGGATTTTTGAAGATGTGGAAGCGTTTTTTTCCAGCGTGATGAATTGCTCTCCCAGCCATGAACCAGCAGAATTTTGGTTTCATTTCCTTTCCATATATAGGTTTGAAAATGGTGTTCGTTGTGATGAAATGTTTCTGTTTCTGTATTTTTTAGGATTTTTGGAAGTTTTTCTTTTTGCAGTCTGCCGTCACGTGGCTGGCTAAAAAGTGCATAAGAAAGTTCAACAGCTTTTTGCGGACGGACATAACTGAGGAAGTTAATGTATTGCCCAATCGATTTTAATGTAATAAAACGAATTCCTTTTTTTAGTCCCAAAACCGGTAAAATTTTTATGGTAAAAAAAAGTCCCGATGTTTATCGGGACAATTTTATTTAGATTTTAGCGAACAATTGTTCCATTTTCTCTCTTTCTTCATCAGCAAGGACACTGTCAACAAGGATTCTGCCTGAATGCTCATCCGTTATGATTTTCTTTCTTGAAGCAATTTCTACCTGAGTTTGTGGCGGAATTGTGAAGAATGATCCTGCAGAAGCTCCTCTTTCAATAGAAACTACAGCTAATCCGTTACGAACACTGCTTCTGATTCTGTTGTAAGCAGCTAATAATCTGTCTTCGATTTGTGCAGCATACTCAGCAGATTTCTCCGTTAGGAAGATTTCTTCTTTTTGAGTTTCAGCCATAATAGCATCCAGCTCTGATTTTTTATGTTTTAAGTGTGAGCTTTTAGCATCTAATTTTTCTTTTAGATTTGAAATAACTTCTTTCTTGTGCTCAATAGAAGCTTTCATTTCTTTGATTTGCTTTTCAGCTAATTGAATTTCTAATTCCTGAAATTCAACTTCTTTAGTTAAAGAATTAAATTCTCTGTTGTTACGAACAGATTCTTGTTGTTTTGTGTATTTTTTGATAACCTCTTTATGCTCCTCAATTGCAATTTTCTTTGCTTTGATTTGCTCTTCAATCACTTCTAATTCACTTTTCAGTTTTTCTGAACGAGTGTTTAAACCTGCAACTTCATCTTCTAAATCTTCAACTTCTAAAGGCAGTTCTCCTCGTACGTTTCTGATTTCGTCAATTCTTGAGTCAATAAGCTGTAAATCGTATATGGCTCTTAACTTGTCCTCAACACTTAATTCTTTCGTATTCGTCATATTCTATAAGTACTTAACTGGATTTGTATTTTCTTCTGATAAAATGATGGCAAAATTAAGGATTTTTTTCCTAAGATAATCAACAATATAATTTTTTGTATAGCGTTCGCTCTCAAAATGACCAATATCGGCCAAAAGTAACTTGTTTTCGGCTTCATAAAACTGATGGTATTTTAAATCCGCAGTTAAAAAAGCATCTGCTCCTGTATTGATGGCGTTTCGAATGGCAAAACTTCCTGAGCCTCCCAAAACCGCAATTTTCTTTATTTTTTTTCCTGTAAAGGCAGAATGGCGGATTCCATCGGCAAGCATTTTATCTTTTACAAATTGCAAAAACTCTTTTTCATCCATTTCGGTTTCAAATTCACCCACCATTCCAAGTCCAATGTTTTGATGTGAATTTTGTAAATCATAGATTTCATAAGCCACTTCTTCATAAATATGGCTATTTAAAAGTGTTTTTAGAACTCTGGATTGTAAATGTTTTTCAAAAATAACTTCAATTTTTATTTCGGTTCCGGTATGTAATTTTCCTTTTTCGCCAATTACAGGATTGCTTTTTTCATTTCCTTTAAAAGTAAAAAAACCTTCAGAATTAAAACTACAGCTGTCATAGTTTCCAATAGTTCCGGCGCCAGCTTCAAACATTGCATTACGAACTTTATCGGCATTATCAGGAACAGTGTATGTAACTAATTTTTGAAGAAATTGGGGTTTTGGAATTAATATTTTGGTGTTAATTAAGCCTAATGCATTACAGAAAATTTTATTAACTCCCTGAGAGTGATTGTCTAAAGCTGTGTGAACGGCATAAATCGCAATATCATTTTTTATGGCTTTTAAAATAGCACGTTCAACATAATTTTTGCCGGTAATTTTTTTAATTCCGGAAAATAAAATGGGGTGGAAACAAACGACCAGATTACAGTTTTTAGCAATCGCTTCTTCGATTACGTTTTCTAAAGCATCGTGGCAAACCAAAACTCCAGTGCTTTCTGCTTCAGGATTTCCAACTAAAAGCCCCACATTATCAAAATCTTCTGCATAGGCCAGTGGTGCCATTTGCTCGAGAACGTCTATTATGTTTTTGATTTTCATCTTTAAATTTTTGTTGAAAGTTCTGGTTTCCTTCGAAAAGTAAAACCTGAAACAAATTAACGAAAAAAATTATACTTTCGTAAAATGAACTTACTTCGAAAAATACTTTTCCCCTTTGCTATTTTATACGGATTCATCACTTCAATCCGTAATTTCCTTTTTGATAAGGGAATTCTAAAATCTACTTCGTTTGATATTCCGGTCATAGCCGTTGGAAATCTAAGTGTTGGCGGAACAGGAAAAACACCTCAGATTGAATATTTAATTCGTTTATTGTCGGATAATTACAGAGTCGCAACTTTAAGTCGTGGTTACAAACGCAAATCAGAAGGTTTTGTTTTGGCGGATTCAAATTCAAATGCTGAAATACTGGGTGACGAACCTTTTCAGTTTTATCAAAAATTTCCAAATATTCAGGTGGCGGTAGATGCCAATCGGACTAACGGAATTACACAATTACTTTCTCAGAACATAAAACCGGAAATTATTTTGTTGGATGATGCTTATCAACATCGAAAAGTAAAAGCAGGATTTTATATATTATTAACAGCTTTCGATGACTTGTATGCTGATGATTATATGCTGCCTACAGGTAATTTACGGGAGAGCAGGAGTGGAGCTAACAGGGCAAATATTGTGGTGGTGACCAAATGCCCGGGGAATTTGTCTGATGAAAAACAAAGTGAGATCAGGGAAAAGTTGAAACTAAGCTGTTCTCAGCAAATTTATTTTACGTTTATAAATTATGATGACGCAATTTATACTAAACATGAGAAGGTTGATGTAAACGAAATCAAGTCAGAAGCCAAGCTGCTTTTGGCCGGAATTGCAAAACCAAAGCCTTTTTTTGATTATTTAAAGAGTGAAAATGATCTGTGTTTGACTTTTCCGGATCATCATCATTTTTCTGAAACTGACTTAAAGGAAATTCAGGTTAAAGCGGGGAATAAAAAAATCATTACAACCGAAAAAGATTATGTGCGATTGAAAGATTCAGAATTGGCTTTACAATTGTATTATCTGCCCATAAAAAGTTCTTTTATAAAACATCAGCAGAATTTTGATGCTTCAATTTTGGAGTTTGTCAAGGATAATATAAAACTTTAAATTTATTTAAAAAATTTGGCAATCGTACTGTAAAACTCATCCGGTACAAAAGGTTTTGTAATAACGTCATTCATTCCGAAAGATAAAAGCTGATCTCTGTTTTCGTCAAGCGAAATAGCTGTAAGAGCAATGATTGGTGTAGTTTTGTCAAATTCACGAATTTGTTGTGTTGCAATTGTTCCATTGATTCCGGGAAGATGAACATCCATTAAAATCATATCAAATTGTTTTGTTTTTATCAGTTCTATCGCTTCTTCGCCAGTATCTAATATTTCACAATTCATGGATTTTTTTTCCAGCATTTTTCGAGTTATCATCTGATTGATTTTGTTGTCCTCAATCAATAAAATAAGTTTGTTTCTTAGTTGATAGTCATTGTATACTTTTGTGTCCTTAACTTCAACCGATGGTTTGTCGCTTATTCCAAAACTTAATCTTAAACTAAAAGAAGAACCTTTTCCAACCTCGCTTTGTAGTTTTATTTTTCCACCCAAAAGCTCTGTGAGCTTTTTAACTATGGTAAGTCCCAGTCCGGTTCCTCCATATTTTCGGTTTACTTCTACAGAACCTTGAGAAAAGCTTTCAAAGACCTTTTTTTGTTTGTCTTTTGGGATGCCGATTCCGGTATCTGTTATTTCAAAATAAACAGTGGCATTTTCATTTTCAATGTTGTCTAATTTGGCTATGACACTTACCTCGCCGTTTTGGGTAAATTTTAATGCATTATTTATTAAGTTGAGGATTATTTGTGACAGCTTAGTTTTGTCTCCGATGAGGTGATCCGGAATAGCATCGTCTATTTCAAGTCTGAAATGGTTATTGTTTACAGCTGCTAATTCTTTTAGTGAGTTTTGAATATTAACAAGCAGTGTTTTTAAATCAAAACTAATTTTTTCAATTTCAATTTTAGTCGATTCAATTTTGTTTATTTCCAGAATTTCATTGATAAATGTAGTGAGGTAATTTCCTGAAAATTGTAATGATTCTAAGTATTTTAACTGAGACTCTTTTGGATCGTCTTCAATTAATATATGTGCGATGCCGTTAATAGCATTTAATGGAGTCCGGAGTTCGTGGCTCACAGTAGATAGAAATTCAGATCTTGCTTTGGTTGCTTCTTCAGCTTTGTTTTTGGCTATTACGAGTTCTTTGTTTTTTTCTTTTAAAATTAAATTATTCTGGTTTCTGATGATGTTATTTTTGTACAGGGCAAGACTCAGTAATGATAGAATAGAAATAAGAGCTATAGCCAAAATACTGATTAATTTGGAATAACGGTATGTTTTTAATTCTGCTGTTTCTTCGCTTTTTCTTTTAAATTCATTATTTAAAAGTTCATTTTTTTTTGTCTTTTTAAATTCATCAAAAACAAATTTGGCATTTTTAAGTTTTACAATGTAGTTTTCTATCTGATGATGTTGATCTAAATAGCTATAGGCAAGTTCGAATTCTTTTTGGTTTTTATAGTGTTGACTTATAGCCAGAATGATTTTGGACTTTTGTTTTAAATTCTGGTTTTTTTGATAAAGTTTCAGTGCGTCATTAAAATACACAATAGCCGAATCATTTTTCTGTTGCGCAGCAATTAAGCCAAGCTGATAATAAGCATCTGATCGGAGTGTTGAAAATTTGTTGTTGTCCGGAAGCTCGATTATTTTTTTTAAAATTTTGGCAGCTAAATTGTAATCCTTGTGGGATTTAAGCTCAATTGCCTTTTGTAGTTTTAAATTCTGAGAGTCGTTTAAGTTTAGTTTGTTGAAAACTGCATCTGCTTTTTTGTAGTATTCTTCGGCAGTTTCGTAATTCTTTTTTTCGGTGTTTACAATCCCTATGTAATATAAGTTAAGTGCTTTGCTTGCTGATAAGGGTAGTTTGTCGAATAAAGAAATGCTTTCCTGAAGTTTTTTTAAAGCGTCATCATAATTGTGTTGGTTGTAGTAGATTTTTCCAAGCTTAAAAGTTTGATTTGCCTGGTTTTCTATTAAATGATGATTTTGGCAATAGGCTATAGATTGTTGTGTAAACAATATGGCTTTGTCATATTGTTTGTTTTTAAGACTTGCGTTTGCGGCTTTGTTGTAATACGAAATACTGTCTATATTCGTTTTAGTTTGCGAATACAAAGAGGTGTAATAAAAACTGATAAAAATAAAAAGGTATTTCATATTGTAATACTTTTTATAATGAATCTTATGTTTTTCTCATCAGCAGAATTAAATCGATTAATCTTGATGAATAGCCTATTTCATTGTCGTACCAGCCTACTACTTTTACCATTTTGTCTATCACAGATGTTAGCTGTGCATCAAATAAACAAGAATGAGTGTTGCCTATAATGTCAACTGATACGATTGGGTCTTCTGTGTAATCCAGTATTTTATTTAAATATGTTTTTGATGCATTTTGAAAAGCATCATTAATTTCTTCAATTGTTACGGCACGTTTTACATTGAACGTAATATCTGTTAATGAACCATCTGGTACCGGTACACGAATACCACAGCCTCCAATTTTCTGATGCAGATTAGGGAAGATTTTGGTAAGTGCCTTGGCAGCTCCTGTTGTTGTCGGAACAATTGACTGGCTGGCTCCTCTTGCTCTTCTTAAATCCTTATGTGGCTGATCGTGTAAACTTTGATCTGTTGTATAAGAATGTATTGTTGTAATGTAAGCTTGTTCAATTCCGCACAACTCGTCAATAATTTTAATCATTGGAGCTGCGTTATTTGTTGTACAGCTTGCATTTGAAACAATCTTTTCGTTCCCGTCTAAAATTCCTTCGTTTACTCCCAGAACAACAGTTTTTATTGTATCTACTTCAGACGGGGCTGAAAGAATCACTTTTTTGGCTCCGGCTTCAATATGGGCATTTAGTTCTTCGTGCGTTTTGTATTTTCCTGTTGATTCAATTACGAAATCAATATTATGACTTTTCCAGTCTAAATTTGAAATTTTACTTTCATGAAAAAACAAATAATGTTTCTCATTTACAATAATGCCTTTTTCGTCACAGTTTACTGCAAAAGGTAAAACCCCATGAATACTGTCATATTTTATTAAATGTGACATTGTTTTATTATCTGCAATATCATTAATTGCGACAACTTCAATTTCGTCATGATTTAAAAGTAATCGAAATAAATTTCGGCCAATTCGTCCAAAACCATTTATAGCAATTCTTGTTTTCAAATTTTTATGCTGTTGATTTGTTTAATCGGTTAAACAAATTAACGGTTAACCGAATAAACTTTTTATAATATATGTTTTTGTGCTTTGTAAGAAGAACGTACAAGAGGCCCGCTTTCTACATGACGGAATCCTAATTCGAGTCCGAATTTCTCGTATCTTTCAAACTGTTCCGGCGTTATGAATTCTTTTACCGGTAAGTGTTTTTTACTTGGTTGTAAATACTGACCAATGGTAACAACATCAACGTTGACATTGCGTAAATCTCTCATAGTTTGAAAAACTTCTTCTTCAGTTTCTCCAAGCCCTAGCATGATTCCCGATTTGGTTCGGTTAATGCCTTTTTCTTTCAAATAACGTAAAACTTCCAGACTACGATCGTATTTTGCCTGAATACGGACTTCACGGGTTAGTCGGCGAACTGTTTCCATGTTATGCGAAACAACTTCAGGATTCGCTTCTACGATTCGGTCAATGTTTCTTTCGATTCCCTGAAAATCAGGAATTAAAGTTTCAAGCGTAGTATTCGGGTTCATTCTGCGGATTGCTTTTACAGTTTCAATCCAGATAATAGAACCGCCATCTTTTAAGTCATCTCTGTCTACACTTGTAATTACGGCATGTTTAATGTTCATTATTTTGATGGAACGCGCGACTTTTTCAGGCTCATCCCAGTCTACAGTTTCCGGTCTTCCGGTTTTTACACCGCAAAAACCACATGAACGGGTACATACATTTCCTAAAATCATAAAAGTAGCCGTTCCTTCTCCCCAACATTCACCCATATTTGGGCAACTTCCTGAGGTACAGATGGTGTTAAGGCTGTATTTGTCTACTAAACCACGAAGTTCAGTGTATTTTTGTCCAATAGGAAGCTTAACTTTTAACCATTTAGGCTTGCCGGTTGGTATATTTTCTATTGCGGTTTCCATACATTAAAATTGAACTACAAATATACGTAAAGTTGTATAAGTTAGGATGCTGTCCAATTATTATCTTATCGATTTTATTGGTTAATTATCGATGATTTGTTAATTTTATATAATAAATTAGATGTTAATTTGAATAATACAGCAAAGTTGCTGTTTTAATAAGAAAAAAGAAGTAAATATTAAAGGGTTTATAATTTTAGTTCTCAGTATATTTGTATTGTTAATTTAAATCTGATAAGAATGAAAAATAAATTTATACTTTTAGGAATTCTGTTTGCTTCTTTTGGTGTAAACCAAATGAATGCACAGATTAATTTGGGAGATAAGGCTGTTGGAGCTCTTCAAAAAGGAGTTACAAGTTTTACTTTAACAAACGCTGATGCGGCAAAATTATCTAAGGAAGCCGTTGATAAGTTAGATGCAGAACATGAAGTAGCAGGTCCAAATGACCCTTACACATTGCGACTAAACAGGGTTTTTGGAAAACACACTTCAGGAAAGGGGTATACTCTGAATTATAAAGTGTATAAATTAAAAGAGGTTAATGCGTTTGCAACTGCTGATGGAAGCGTTCGTGTGTATTCAGGACTAATGGATATTATGGATGATAATGAATTGATTGCGGTAATTGGTCACGAAATTGGTCATGTTGCCAATAACGATTCAAGGGATGCTATGCGTGCGGCTTATCAAAAAGAGGCTCTGATTGATGGTGCTTCTTCACAGTCGGCTACAATTTCAACTGTTACTGACAGTCAGTTAGGGAAAATCGGAAGCGCTATGATTGATAGTAAGCATAGCCGTAAACAAGAAGCAGAAGCTGATTTGTTTGCGTATGATTTTATGAAGAAAAACGGATATAATGTTAATGCCGAGGAATCAGCCTTCAGGATTTTGGCTAAAATGAGTGAAGGTAAAGAAGCATCTTTTTTGGAAAGAATGATGAGTTCGCATCCGGATTCAAAACAAAGAGCTGAAGATGCTAAAAAAAGAGCAGAGAAAGATGGGTTGTATAAGCCTTATGTTCAGCAAAAAATAGTAAATACAGCACCTGCTCCTGCTAAAAAAACTACGACAAAAAAGACTACAACTACAAAAAAGAAATAAAATAGAAAAGGCCCTGCAAACTTAAATTTGCCGGGCTTTTTGTTTTAACCTAAAACGTGATGCGCCAGTACTTTTTGCACGTCATACACATTTACCGATTTATTAAATTGTTTTACAATGCTTGGCTGTAATTCGCTCGAAACCCAGATTTTTAATTCTGCATCAAGTTCAAAAGTTCCTGCAGTCTCTACGCTAAATCGTGTTATGCTTTTGTAAGCGATTGATTTGTATTCAGTTTTACTGCCTGTGATTCCCTGTACATCAACTAAAATTAATCTTTTGTTAGTGAAGATAAAAGTGTCACGGATTAATTTGAAGCCCATTTCGATTTGCTCGTTATCGGTTAAAAGCTGTCCGTATTTTTTAATTAAATCTTCCTGACTTACAGAACCTGCATTGCCTAGAATAGCTGAAAATATTCCCATTTTTATTGTTTTTAATTTTGATTGGTTTTTTAAAACTGTTGTAAAATTAATTGATTTTCTGGTTAATTGAAAATTTGTTAGAGGTTAATACGAGAGGTGTAAAAATTAATGAAAGCAGAATTGAAGCAATAACAGAAACGATTATATTTCCATATTCGTTAGTTTCAAGACCTATGTTAAAGCGAAAAAATAAAATCATAGTAGAAATTAATAGTAACAAAATCCAATAATTTTTATTTATCGAAGAAATTGGACGAGAACTTTTTGGTAGCTTAAAAAAAGCATAAAGAATAATTGCTCCGCCTATAGCTGTACTTGAATGCTGTGCAATTTTTAATGCCGGAATTTTTATGTCAGAAATAATAAAAGTTTTTTGCAGACTGGAAATATGATTAACAAAATATCCGTGATCATGTGTGAAACTGTCCCAGAAAAGATGTGAAACTGTTCCGATTAAAATTGAAATTATTATAACAAACCAATTGTTTTTAAAATAATTGTTCCAGTCAAACTCCTTAAAAGTGGAAAATCGTATTTGAAATCCTTTTGGTAAATTTTGGAATAACAGTTTTTTTACAATATTGTGAAAAAGAAAACACAGAAGAAGAGCGAAAGGAAAATCGAACCAAAATATTCCATCAAGTGTATGGCTGTAAATACTTTTTACTTTCATTCTGATAAAATATTCGAAATCTGGAACCATGCTTCCAATAATGAGTCCAGTCAATGAAAACCAATTTTTCGGTAAATAATTTAATGGTAAAACAATCGCAGGATGAGAAAAGGTAAAAGGCATTAATAATAATTTTAGGCGCTGGGTTGATTAATTTTGATATAAATGTACGTTTTTAATCAAAAAAAAGCAGAACCTAAATTCTGCTTTTTTGTATTGTTATTCCATTTCCGTTTTTATAGTAATCGGGAGGTTATATGCGGTTCTTACTGGTTTTCCATCTAAAATTCCTGGAGCCCATTTTGTTTTTAGAGATTTTAGAACTCTTACGGCTTCTTTGCCCATTCCGTAACCAGGATCGCTTTTTACTACAATATCAGTCATTGTGCCATCTTTTTCGATTACAAAAGAAATATATACTCTTAATGTTTTCTCAGCATCCAGTTCAGGTTTGTTGAAATTGTTGCCTACATAAGTATAAAACTTTCCTATTCCTCCAGGGAATTCCGGCATTTTGTCTAATATCGCACTGTTTACTATAGTGTTTCCTGTTCCGCCTTCAGCTCCAGCACTGGTTCCTGTTCCGTCTCCAGTACCGCTGCCTGATGATGGCAATGCATTAACTGCTGTTCCGGTTCCTGAAGAAGTGTTGTCTACAACCGCAGTATTGTCTTTGTTTGGAGCAATGTCCGGTAAGGCGTCCTGTGTAGGGACAACAACAGGATTTACTAACTGACTAGCCTGTGTTACTTGTGTTACGGCTTGTTGTTGCTGTGCCGGTGGTGCAACAGCTTCATCTGTTTTGGGCTGTACTATCTGGTCTAAATCAACTGGTCTCATTACTTCATCAATTGGAGGAATGTTTTCAGTAATAGTAGAACTTGTTGTGAATTTACCAATCAGCATCGACAGGCTTCCTATGGTTGCTATTAACAGCAGCGCCATAAATAGTGCTGTGACAGTTGTTTTGGCATTTTCCTGACGTAATTGATACGCGCCATATTCTTTGTTTTTGTTTTCGAAAACAAGATCGGTCCACTTGGTTTCATAGATGCTTAATTTAGACATGGTAATTGGATTTAAAAGGTTAAGTAACATTAAATCATAAGCAATAAAGGTTTTAGTTTAACTAACAACGAAAACAAAGAACTTTTGTGTGTGAAATGTTTGATTTTTTAAGAATAAAATTATGAATATTTCATTCTTTATTTAAAGATAGTAAATTATCTGTTACGTTCGATAATTTCTGCCAATAATTTTTTGGCGCGGAGTAATTTTACTTTTACATTACTTAAAGGCTCATTAATTTTGAGTGCAATTTCCTCATAAGTCATTTCCTGAAAATATCGTAACTGAATGACTTCCTGATAATGTGGTTTTAATTCTTTGATGCATAAAAGCAAACGCGAGAGGTTTTGCTCTTTAATTAGTGCGTCTTCGGCTGATGGGGTAGGATCGGCAATATTGTAAGCCTGTTGGTCTTCGTTATCGGTGATTTCAATAAAAAGACTGGCTTTCTTTTTTCTCAATAAGTCAATATAAACGTTTTTGGCAATGGCAATTAACCAGGTGTTGAATTGAAATTCAGGATTGTAAGTTGCGATTTTATCAAAAGCTTTTGAGAAAGTTTCAATAGTAATATCTTCGGCTGTAGTTTCGTTTTCAGTACGTTTTAGCATAAAACCGTACACTTCATTCCAATAGAAATCTAATAAAAAAGTGAAGGCAATCTGATCACCTTTTTTAGCTTTTTCTATTTTAGAATTTATTTCCAATGTACAGGTTTTGAAAAGATATTAGTTATAAAGATATTAATTTGCGTGAATATAAGTATCATTTCTACAATAGGAAACCAAATTTTAAGATCATTTTCTTTTAATTTTCCTGCAGAGAACCCGGTTACAGTCCAGGTAATTGTGTAGCGGGTTGCTAATAAAGCCAAAACTACAATCCATTGAAATTGAAAAGATAATAAAACAATGGCTAGTAAGAAGAAAAGCAATTGCGAAGTATAAAAAAGCCCCAGCTGGATTTTATCAAATGGTTTGTAATAATTTGCGGTAGAAACATGTCTTCTTTTTTGCGAAAACCATTCTTTATAAGTTTCTTTTGGTTTTGAATAAGTAAAACTTTCAGGAGTATATGCAATGGTAGTATTAATTTTGTTGGCTGCCTGATTTACAAATAAATCATCGTCTCCTGAGCGCACCTGTATGTGTTCGATAAAGCCATTTACATTAAAAAACTCTTCTTTTTTATAAGCCAGATTTCTTCCAACTCCCATGTAAGGAAGACCTGTCTTAGCCCAGGAAAAATATTGTGTTGCAGTTAAAACAGTCTCAAAACGAATGACTTTGTTCAGTAGGGAACGATTTATTTTTTCGTAACCACCATAACCCAAAACGATAGTCTTGTTCATGGTAAACTGTGAACTCATAGCCGTAATCCATTCTGTTGAGGTTGGATAACAATCAGCATCTGTAAACAAAAGGTAGTCTTTTTTTGAAGCCTTGATTCCTAAAGTCAGGGCATATTTTTTGTTTCCCCAAAACGCTTCGTTGTTTTGAACTTTTACTAAACGAATATTAGGATATTTTTTTTCAAACTCTTCAAAGACTTCCAGAGTTTCATCGCTCGAAGCATCATCAATTAGTACGATTTCAAAATCAGGATAATTTTGTTCTGCCAGTAACGGAATGTATTTTTTTACATTTTCTTCTTCATTTTTTGCGCAGACAATTACTGAAACCGGAAGTTTTTTTGGTGTAATGTTTTGCGGTTTGGCAAAAGCAAATTTTCCAAAAATTCCTAAGTAATAAAAAATCTGTATGAATACAATGGCAATAAAGAAGTAAAGTAAAAATATAAGCATATGTTAATGTCTTTTAATTTTCGAATCTTGCGAGTGCAAATGTAGTTATGAATTCCTAATTTTCAATGACTGATTCCGATTTACTTTCGGCATTTTGACATTTCTTTTGCAACAGCAATAGCCTGAGGGTTTTCGGTTTTCTCCAGTTCTGAAATTATGTTTTTATAATTAGAATCATCACGGTTTTGGGATAGTTTTTTAGTTGCCTGAATTTCATTAATTTCAATTTCAAAACCAAAGATTCCTCGGGCTTCACGCATTGTTTTTGAAGATAAATCTTCTACGCGGACAGGGTTCGTAGAGTTCGCTTCATATTTATCAACCAGCTTTTTTAATTGTTCTACAGAAGTTTCATAATCTACAATCCTGATTCTTCCGTAAACATGTACGGCTATATAATTCCACGTAGGTACATTTTCATGATCATACCAGGAAGAAGATATATAACTGTGAGGACCTGTGAAAACGGCCAAAACCTGATCGTTTTCCTGAAAACCTTCTGCCTGCGGATTCAGTTTTGAAATGTGTCCCTGCAGAACTTCTTTTCCCTCCGCATTAATCTCAAGTTCAATTGGGATATGGGTTGCCCAAAGTTTTTCATTAGTCTGATTAATAAGTATTCCAAAGCTGTTTTCTTTCAAAAAAGCTCTGATTTCTTCGGGATTTTCGTTTTTATATAAGTCAGGTGTGTACATTTTGATAAAATTAGGTTTAAACCAAAGACTTTTTGGAACTAAACAAATTTGTTTTAATACTTAAAGATAAAATGACTAAACCAATAGTTGTAAATACAATTCCTTCAAATAAATATTGTGCTCCCAAATCATTAAAAAGCAATGTTCTGATGGGACGAAATAAATGTGATACTATTTCTCTTCTGAAAAACTTGAGCCTTAAAAGGATATAAAACAATATTGTAATTATAATGGTATTTAGTGGCGAAAGTTTGTTTTTCCAGTTAAAGTAAGCAATTAAGAATACTCCAATTAGTAAAGCAAAAAATATCCAGATATATACACCCGGCCAAAAACTTAAGACATCTTCCTTTTTTGGAAATAGCTGGGTGCAACATTCTAATTTTTGATTTGGAAAATGATTTTTTAAACAAATGATTTTTTCAGATACACTGTAAAGTCTGAGTTGCAGGATACCATTAATGAAAAAGATCATTCCGAAGAACTGTAGTAAAATAATCCTAATATTTAGTTTTTTCATTAATATAAAAATGAATCTGTTTTTTAAATAACATTTACTTCTGCCTCAATATGAATGCCAAAAGTTTCAAAAACGGTTTTTTGAACTTCTTTAGAAACCGCTAAAATTTCCTGTCCGGTTGCATTTCCGTAATTCACAAGGACTAAAGCCTGATTTTTATGAACACCGGCATCACCAAAGCGTTTTCCTTTAAAACCAGCCTGCTCAATCAGCCAGCCAGCAGGAACTTTTACTTCGGTTTCTGAAACTTCATAATATTTCATTTCAGGGAATTTTTGATGAATCTTTTCAAAATCAGATTTTAAAACAATCGGGTTTTTGAAGAAACTACCACTGTTTCCTAATTCTTTCGGATCCGGTAATTTACTTTTTCTGATAGCGATTACAGCATTGCTGACATCTTTTAATGTTGGTTCTGTAATATTGTTTTTGGCTAATTCTGCCAAAATATCCCCGTAAGAGGTATTGATTTTATGATTGCGTTTGGTTAGTTTAAAAACGACCGAAGTGATAATATATTGGTCTTTAACTTCATGTTTAAAAATGCTTTCGCGGTAGCCAAAATTACATTCAGCATTGGTGAAAGTTTTCATTTCCTGAGTTGCAATATTCATGGCATCACAGGAAACAAAAGTGTCTTTGATTTCGGCTCCGTAAGCACCAATATTCTGAACCGGGGTCGTACCTACATTTCCTGGAATCAGTGACATATTTTCTAATCCTCCAAAATTATTATCGATTGTATAAAGTACGAAATCGTGCCAAACTTCGCCTGCCTGACTTTCTACCCAGACAAAATCATCGTCTTCTTTGATTGTTTTTTTGCCTTTTAAATCAATATGAATGACCAAAGCATCAATATCTTTGGTTAATAGCATATTGCTTCCGCCTCCTAAAATGAATTTTTTCTCGTTTTTGTTTGCTGATAAAATCGTTTTTAATTGTGCAATAGAGTGAACTGCAACAAATTGTTTAGCACTGGCTTCAATACCAAAAGTGTTATAGTTTTTTAAAGAAAAATTGGATTGGATTTCCATAAATAAAAAGGCTTTTTAATCTGATTTCAAAAGTATGAATTATAATTTGTTTGGATTTTACTTTTGTTTAAAATGTGTTTTCGTAATAATGCACATTTGCTATTCTATATTGTGTCCAATTTTAAGAAAGAATTTTTTTAAAAGGTTATATGTAGATTCATCAGCATCAATATAGTGATTTTTTGTTGTTTGCATATGATGGCAGCTAAAGCATATGTTTAAACTTGATACGATTTTTCCTTTTTTGTTATAAAAAATAATAGCATCTCTATATACTGGACCGCACATCCAGTCAAATTTGTTGATAACTTCAGTCCTTAGGATTTTTTTTATTTCTGTTACTTTTTGATCATCAAATCTAAAAGTATTCGTTTTGTGAGCCGATGAGTGAAGTTTTTTCTCATCATCTAATATATATTGTGTGTGTCGTAGTTTTTCTAATTCTTTAATTCTTAATTCTTGGGAATCATCCAAATCATTTTTTTTGATTCTTCTTTGGCTTAACTTATTGTACTCGTTTAGTTTCAATAAATTAGTTTCTTCAAACTGTTTTCCACGTTGAAATGTATAAGTTTCGATATATTCAAAGTCTAAGTTGTTGATGAAATTAGCAGATGTCTCGTACGTATCTGTTGTTGTTAAAGTGTTGATTTCTAGTAATTCATGATATTTCTCCGAAATAACCTCCATGTTAATATCATAATTTGCATTTTCTTCCACAAACTTTCTATTTCGAATAATCGCCTGATTTCGTAATTCCGGATTTTCAAAAGACCAGATTAATTCTTCGGCTAGCATTTCGATATTATCAATTTCAATTAATTGACCATTTTTTCGATGCGTAATCCAGCTTTGATTTCCGGGAATATCAGAAACAACAGGGAAGCAATTACAAGCCATTGCCTCAAATAAAGAAGCAGAAACGCCTTCGGTAATTGGCATACTGATATAAATATTCGATTGCTGTAATAATTTTGGAAGTTCTGTATTTGGAATTCTTCCTGTAAAAATCACTTTGTTTTCAATTTGAAGTGCTGTAGCTAAATCTTTCAAAAACTGCAGTCTTGTTCCATCACCAACAATAGTCAATGTAAAATCAATTCTTTTTTGATTTAAAATTCCGAAAGCTTTTAGAATAGAATCGTGTCGGTATTCCGGTTGAAGCGAACGCGTTACAATAGCTTCAATTTTGTTGGAATTATTAGTTGAAGGTGTAAAAAGCGACAGGTCAATTCCTTTTGGGAGAACCAAAACCTTGTTCATGTCAACACCAGTTGCTTTCATGTGAATGGCCATAACAGGTCCCCAGGCATGAATTAAATGTGCTTTTTTGAAAGCATATTTCTGAATGAATTTTTTGTAAGGATATAAAACTGAACTTTCAGGCCATAAATCGGTTCGGCCTTGCTGTGCAATGGCAATCGTTTTAGATCCGGATAATGCGGCAAGAAAACCGTAACTGGTAGTTCTTTCGGCAATAACCATATCGGGTTTTTCTTTTCTGATTATTTTTCGAATAGAAACTGGAGCAAAAAAATATTCTAAAATACGTTTGAATCTGGAACTGTTTGGTGTTTGAAGTTCCCAGGTAATAATTTCAAAATCGCCAAATTCTTTCAGGCCTTTCATCCAGGTTATGGCGTCGGCGCGGTACGATTCTCCAAGAAAAAGTATTTTTCTTTTCATTCAATTATTGTTTTTTGCCACAGATAAAAGATTCAAATGGATTTTTAGAAAATATAATCTGTGAAATCTGTGGCAAATAAAATTAAAATTCCTCAGTTTCTAAAGCACGATTTATGAATTCGTTTAGAGGTTTCAGAGCAATGAGCTTCTGACTCATTTTCTTTACGAAGTCTTTTTCTGTTACTTCAGTAACATTGTATACTTGACTTGCTGTAAAACTTTTTAGTTTTAAAAACTCAATAGCGGGATGGTCTTTTTCATAACCGCGAGGCATGCTTTTCAGTGAATTGTTTTCGTTTATGTCTAAACTTCCAAACTCTTTTTTGAAGTTTTTGTCATTTAAGATTTCCTGTAAATCGTCATAGAAAAAGGCAATTTCTTTACGAACTTTCTTTAAGTCTTCTGCTTCAGGGGAATAAAATCCGCCCGCAATAAAACTGGCGCCCTTTTCGATGTGTACATAATATCCGGAGCGATTAGCGCCTTTTGCGCCAGCCGACATCCAAACACCTAAATGTGCTTTGTAAGGAGATTTATCTTTAGAAAACCGAATATCACGATTGATTCTGAAAGTACAGTTTTTAACTTCTAATAATTCTAATGACGGATCAAGTGGTTTCATTGCATCCAGAAAATCACTTACCAATTGATGATAATCTTTTTTGAAGATTTCGTAACGTTTTTTATTATCCTGAAACCAGTCCCTGTTATTGTTCTTTTTTAAATCGTCTAAAAATTGCAATGATTCTTTTGTTAGCATAATCGTTTTTTATTGCAGTTGTTTTTTAACTGTTGAATTCTTTATAAAATTACAAATTAAATATTTTATAACTCTGATGTGTTGATTTTACAATAGCTTCGGTTCTCTCCGGGTGTGTGTCAGAAATAAAAAGCTGACCAAAAGTTTCAGTATTGACCATTTCGACAATTTTAGCAACACGGGTTTCGTCCAGTTTGTCAAATATGTCATCAAATAAAAGGAGTGGTTTAACACCGCTTTGTTTTTTTAAAAATTCAAATTGTGCCAGTTTTAGAGCGATTAGAAAAGATTTCTGTTGTCCCTGCGATCCGAATTTTTTTATCGGATGCGAATCAATTTCAAAGGACAAATCATCTTTGTGAATTCCCACAGTCGTATAATGCAATATCCGGTCTTTATTGATGTTCTCCTGTAAAAGTGTTAAAAGGTCTTTTTCGAACAGATGACTTTCGTAAACCAATCGCACACTTTCCTCAGATCCTGTTATTGCCTGATGATGTATATTAAATATAGGTATAAACTGCTCAAGAAAATCTTTTCTTTTTTCAAAAATCGATTTTCCATATTCATTTAGCTGTTCATTATATATAGATAGGGTATCGTTGTCAAAAGTATGGTTAAGGGCAAAATATTTTAAAAGGGCATTTCGCTGGGTAATTACTTTTTGATAGTTTATTAATTGATGGAGATAAGTAGAGTCAAGCTGCGAAATCACGCTATCCATAAATTTTCGGCGGGTTTCGCTTCCTTCAATAATCAAATCGCGGTCTGCAGGCGAAATAATCACTAACGGAATAAACCCGATGTGATCTGAGAATTTATCATAAGGTTTTCCATTTCGCTTTAAAACCTTTTTTTGTCCCTTTTTTAAGCTGCAGACAATCTGTTCTGTTCTTTCATTTTTGTTTAATTCGGCATCAATTACAAAAAACTCTTCGCCATGTTTGATATTCTGAACAGCAAGCGGATTAAAATAGCTTTTTCCGTAAGCCAAATGATAAATGGCATCCAGTACATTGGTTTTTCCAATGCCATTTTTTCCCACAAAGCAGTTGATTTTGAGGTCAAACTCAAAACTTGCTTCAGAAAAGTTTTTGTAATTGAATAAAGAAATTTTGTTTAAATGCATTTTTAGGGACTCCACGTGAAAAAATTGCCGTTTTTGACAGCAAAAATTTGAGGCTGCAAATTACCGAAAATTATTGATATAATCGGTTTCAGAAGATTCTTGGGCCGATTTATTTTACCGCTTCCGCAAAAGGGCAAATTGATTAATAAAATATTTTTTTTAAAATAGTGATAATTTTGCTTTTTTTTATCTCAGTTTCAATAAAAATTTTATTTTTGCCGTTCACTAAATTAATTTTAAATGGCTACTTACAATAAAAGAGGATATAAAGCACCGAAAGAGAAGGAAGTAAAAGAAGTAACTGAAGAACAACAGGTGGTAATTGATGAAAAAGACAGCACAACTGCTGGTGTTTTTTCTAAATTAGACGAAACTGCTTCAAAAACTGAGGACTGGGTTGCTAAAAATCAAAAAATCATTATTGGTTTAGTTGCTGGTATTGCAGTTGCTACTATAGGATATTTAGCTTACCAGAAATTTATTGAAACCCCTAAGCAGGATGAAGCTGCAAATGAAATGTTTGTTGCACAGCAAAATTTCCAAAAAGCTGTTGACGGTGTAGCAAGTGATTCATTATACAAACTGGCTTTGAATGGCTCTGAAGGTAAATTCGGATTCATTAAAATTGCAGAAGAATATTCTGGAACAGATGCAGGAAATTTAGCAAATTACTATGCTGGTATGGCATATTTAAACACAGGTAAATTTGACGATGCAATTAAATATTTAGGAGAGTTTAAATCTGAAGATATGATTTTGAGTGCCTTGGCAACTGGTGCTATAGGAGATGCATATTCTCAGAAAAATAACCAAAAAGAAGCTTTAAATTATTATGTTAAAGCTGCTGAATCTAACAAGAATGATTTTACAACTCCACGTTTCTTGTTAAAAGCAGGTAAAACAGCTTTAGCTTTAGGTCAAAAAGAAGATGCGTTAAAATATTTGACAGATATCAAGGAAAATTTTGACGGAACTCCAGAATCTGCTTCAGTTGATGCTTTGATTGGATTAGCTCAATAATTTAATTTTTAGAGTTCAGATTTAGTTTTTAGATTTGTATTTTTGCAATCTAAACCAAGCCCAAAATTGCGGGTTAAATCATAAATATTAAAAATGGCTACCGAAAATAAAAATTTATCAGAATACGATAAAAACACAATCCCAAATGCGAAAGACTTTCGATTTGGGATTGTTGTTTCTGAATGGAACGATACTATAACAGAAGGACTTTATAATGGTGCATTTGAGGCATTGATTGATTGTGAAGTTCCTGCACAGCAAATTATCCGTTGGAATGTTCCGGGAAGTTTTGAGTTAATTTACGGCGCAAAAAAAATGCTTCAGACACAAAATGTAGATGCTGTAATTGTAATTGGATGTGTGATTCAGGGGCAAACCAAACATTTTGATTTTGTGTGCGAAGGAGTTACTCAGGGGATTAAAGATTTGAATGTTCAAACTGATATTCCTGTTATTTTTTGTGTTTTAACAGATAATAACATGCAGCAGTCAATCGACAGAAGCGGAGGCGTTCACGGAAATAAAGGGACTGAAGCAGCGATTGCTGCGATTAAAATGGCTTATATTCGTCAACAGGCCTCTATAGCACATGCTTTCAATCAGCCTTTGTTGACTTCCGGTGCTCTTCAGATTGAAGATTCACCAAGAAAAATAGAAAACGAATAAACACGTTTGTTTTAAAAATATTAAAACCTATACTGTGTCAGATAGTATAGGTTTTTTGTTTTTTTTATGACATGACATATTCTAAAAGCCAAGAGAAAATTATTAAATTTGTACACCTTAGTTTAGATTTTAAATCAAAATTCTTAAATCCTTAATCTACAATCTTAAATTTTAATGTCGAGTATAATTCAATTACTTCCTGATCATGTTGCCAATCAAATTGCTGCTGGAGAGGTGGTCCAAAGGCCTGCTTCAGTTGTAAAAGAATTGCTGGAAAATGCTGTTGATGCAAATGCAACGGACATTAAACTGATTATAAAAGATGCAGGGAAATCATTGGTTCAAGTTATTGACAATGGTAAAGGTATGAGTGTAACCGATGCGCGTTTGTGCTTTGAACGTCATGCGACTTCAAAAATTCGTCAGGCCGAAGATTTGTTTTCACTTGCAACTAAGGGTTTTCGTGGAGAAGCATTGGCTTCTATTGCTGCAATTGCCCACATAGAGATGAAAACCAAACAGGATCAGGACGAACTTGGAACCCATATCATAATTGAAGGCAGTAAATTTGTTTCGCAGGAAGTAGCAGTTTTGCCAAAAGGGACTTCTTTTGCGGTAAAAAATTTGTTTTTTAACATTCCGGCACGTCGTAATTTCTTAAAATCAGATACAGTTGAATTTCGTCATGTCATGGATGAATTTCAGCGTGTAGCACTTGCACATCCCAATATTCATTTTACTTTTTATCATAATGGAAGTGAAATGTATAATTTACCGGCAGCAGGTTATCGCCAGCGTATTGTGGGTATAATGTCGGGAAAAACCAATGAGAAACTGGTTCCTGTTAATGAAGATACAGAAATTATTAATATTCAGGGATTTGTATGCAAACCTGAATTCGCTAAAAAAAACAGAGGAGAACAGTTTTTCTTTGTTAACGATCGTTTTATAAAAAATGGTTATCTGCATCATGCGGTTATGTCGGCTTATGACGGTTTGTTGAAAGACGGTTCTCAGCCTAGTTATTTTTTGTATCTGCAGGTTCCTCCGAACACAATTGATATCAACATTCATCCGACTAAAACTGAAATCAAGTTTGACGATGAACAGGCTTTATATGCAATTTTAAGAGCATCAATAAAACATAGTTTAGGACAGTTTAATGTAGCGCCGGTTTTGGATTTTGACAGAGATTCTAATTTAGATACACCGTATCATTATAAAGATGTACAGGCAGAAACTCCAACAATTCAGGTTGATTCAACTTTTAATCCGTTTACCGATGACAAAACGAATCAGCATTATGCGAAAGCCAGTTCGGGATCTTCAAACTATAATTCAGGAGCTTCATCAGGATCATCCTATTCGGGTTATTCAAAACGGGTAGAGCCTGTTGCAAGCTGGGAAAGTCTATACGTTGGTCTGGATACCGAAAACCCCGAAAGTATAGAAAGCTCTCCTTTTACATTTGAAAATGAAGAAGTAACTTCTTCTTTGTTTAATGATGACGAAGTAGAACAGGCGAGTCAGAAAACATATCAGATTCACAAAAAATATATTGTTTCGCCAATTAAATCCGGTATGATCATTGTGGATCAGCAACGCGCTCATCAGCGTATTCTGTATGAGCAGTTTTTACTGAATATGACCGTTAATCAGGCGTCAAGTCAGCAACTTCTTTTTCCGCTGGATTTATTTTATTCGTCTGCTGAAATGGAACTGATCGAAGAATTAAAACCTTCACTGGAGACAACCGGATTTGTATTTGATGCGGCAAAGTCAGACCATATTGTCATTTCCGGTATTCCGGTAAATATTACCGAAAGCGAAGTTCCTTTGGTAATAGAACAGTTGCTGAGTGATTTACAGGATGGTATTCCTGCCAGTAATTATAGTCAGAATGATACTATCGCAAAATCTATGGCCAAAAGTTTAGCGGTTAAAACCGGATCATATTTGACCGAAAAAGAACAGGATAATTTAGTAAACGGTTTGTTTGCCTGTAAAGATCCTAATATTTCACCTTTTCAGAAACCTACTTTCATTACCATGCGTGTGGAAGATATAGATAAAAAGTTTGCCTTATGATGAATATAACTCCGGTTGTTAAACAACTACTTATTATTAATGTTATCTTTTTTATTGGTGCTCAGTTGGTGCCAATATCTTATGAGTATTTTATGCTTTTTTATCCGGAAAGCGATAGATTTAGAATTTGGCAGATTATAACGCACATGTTTATGCATGCGAAATTGCCAAATTTTGCACATATTCTTTTTAATATGTTTGCATTATATAGTTTTGGATCTGCATTAGAACATTTTTGGGGTGGTAAAAAATTCTTGTTTTTTTATATTTCCTGTGGTTTAGGGGCAGCATTGCTTCACACAGGGGTGAATTATTTTCAGCTGCAATCACTTTTAAGTTCGGTTTCTGAATTAAATTTGTCTAAATCTGATCTCCATGTGATTTTGAATGCAGATTATCCATCTTTATTTGATTCAAATGGGAAAATGGTTCAAGGTGAAATTGCTGCCATTTTGAATAAAGTAAACTGTACACAAGACCAATTTAATACTTTGGTACAAGCAAGTTCAATAGTTCAGTCACCTGTCTTAGGGGCTTCTGGTGCTATTTATGGTTTGCTTACCGCTTTTGCTTTTATGTTTCCTAATGCTGAGCTAGCTTTAATGTTTATTCCGGTTCCAATCAAAGCAAAATATTTTGTTCCGGGGATTTTAGCAATTGATTTGTTTTTAGGTTTCAAAGGGAGTTCGCTCTTTGGAAGCGGAGGAACAGGAATAGCGCACTTTGCTCATGTTGGAGGAGCTGTTGCCGGTTTTTTGATGATGTTATATTGGAAAAAAAATCAGTTTAATAATAATCGTTGGAATTAATTTTTAACTTTAAATAATTAATAATAAAAACCAAAAAGAAGCTTTTATGAATATTCTGGATGATTTGAAATTGCAATATAAAATAGGCGGTATTTCGCTGCGTTTAATTTATTGGAATATAGCTTGTTTCTTGATTTCATTAGTGTTTTTTTATCAATATTCAGGAGGTGGTTTTGATTATCCTAATTGGTTAGAATTGTCCTCCGATCCACAGGTTTTTATTTTTAAGCCATGGACGTTTCTAACTTATGCATTTTTCCATTCTTCATTTTTGCATTTATTGTTTAATATGATGGTGCTGAACTTTGCCAGCCAGTTGTTTTTGACTTTTTTTACTCAAAAACAATATTTGGGTTTGTATATTTTAGGGGCTGTTTTTACAGGAATAATTTTTAGTTTTAGCTTTTATTTTTTGAATATTTCAGCTCCTATTGTTGGGGCTTCTGGTGCAATTATGGCAATTTTGGTTGCTGCAACAACATATCAGCCATTAATGAATGTTCGTTTGTTATTAATTGGAAATGTGAAATTATGGCATATTACAGGTGTGATCCTGATTTTAGATTTGATGCAATTACGTTTAGACAATACCGGAGGGCATATCTCACATTTGGCTGGTGCCTTCTTTGGATTTGCTTATATTAAATTACTTCAAAATGGTACAGATTTAAGTATTATTGTGTCTAAAATATTAGATTTTTTTGCCAATCTGTTTAAAAAATCGCAAACAACTCCTTTTAAAAAAGTTCATAAAAATTATAAAAAACCTACAGAGAAAACGACATCACGAATTGTTACAAAAGATAAAACGCAACAACAAATTGATGAAATTTTAGACAAAATTAGCCAGTCAGGTTATGATTGTCTCACAAAAGAAGAAAAAGAGTTTTTATTTAAAGCTGGAAAATAATCCTTAGCAAAATAATATGAAGAACCTTTCGTGGTTTAACAAAATAATGTTCTTTTTGAATATGGTGCTTACTGTATTTACATTTAGCATCTATATTTTACCTTTTTTAGCACCTAAAAGTTTTCCGCTTTTATCGGTGCTTACCTTGTTTATGCCTGCTTTTTTTGTGGCAAACGGACTGTTTTTTCTCTATTGGGCAATTCAGTTCAAAAAACGTCTTATTTTATCGGGCTTAGTTTTATTGACCGGAATTACCTTTATTAGTAAATTTTATAAAATATCAGCTAAAGAATACGTCAAAGACGAAAAGGATTTTTCTGTAATGAGTTATAATGTCCGTCTTTTTAATGTTTTTAAATGGCTGGATCGTGATGATATTCCATCTAATATAAAAGCTTTTATTGATGAAAAAGACCCTGATGTCTTATGTATTCAGGAGTATTCAAATTCTGCTCATCTTGATCTAAAAGTATATCCTCATCGCTATATTTTTATTGATGGAAAGAAAATAAAAACCGGTCAGGCTATTTTTTCAAAATTTCCAATTATTAATGAGGGGAATATTATTTTTCCTAATTCGGATAATAACGTTGTGTATGCGGATATAAAACGCGGTAAGGATGTAATCAGGGTTTACAATATGCATCTGCAATCAATTAAAATCTCGCCTGATGTAAATGAGATTTCTGACGATATTGATAATGTTAATCAAAAAAAATCACAGCGTATCTTTGCCAGAATAAGTAAAGGATTTAGACAACAGCAAGAACAGGCGGAGATTTTTAAAGAAAACATCAAACAATGCAAAACCCCGATTATTATTTGTGGAGACATGAATAATAGTCCTTTTTCTTATGTTTACAGAAGTATTAAAGGTAAACTGAAAGATGCTTTTGAAGAAGCCGGAGAAGGTTTTGGAGCGACTTATAAATTCAAATATTACCCAGCCAGAATAGATTATATTTTTACGGACAGTAAAATGAAGGTAAAGCAGTTTGAAAGCTTTTCTGATTTTGAGAATTCAGACCATTATCCAATAATGACAAGACTTTCAATGGAATGATTTTTTAGTCGAAAGTCAAAAGTCGAAAGTCAAAAGTTAAGTGAGATTCAAAATTCACAATTCAAAATTCACAATTTATATTATTTTCTGTGTTTTTAAATAATCCATTGCGAATTTACCTTCGTTAAAAAGCAAGTCCAAAACACTTAAGTTGTTAATAAAACCATGTTTGTCATCAAAAACCTGAGGGTATTTTTCGAATGAATTGGTGTCTTTTTTTCCGTTTGCTAAATGCCTGAAATCTGCAAAATCTGAAACATCATGAAAATATTCAGCAGTTTTTCCGAATTCTAATTTCATTCTGAGGCATTTTGTTACGGTGTCCAGAACTTCGAAATTTAAATCCATTAAAAAGTTATGTTTTTTCTCGAAAATCGGAATGATATCTTCCTCGAAATACTCAAAGAAAGGAGAGCTTCTGTATGCAGCTTCTAATGATTTAAAATGCTGTTTCTGCCAGTCAAATTCATTTTCGATCAAAATGTCTTTTGTTTTTTGATGCGCAGTTTTAGAATGTTTTACAGGGATATTTAATAACTGAATTCCGTTTGGACTATAGATGTATGTTCTGTTTCTGTTAGTCTGTTTCTGAAAATTATCTTCCATTTCAAAAGTAATAGTTTCAGATTGTGCTATTACCGCAAAATGACTAATTGAAGGGAAATAAGTAGGAAGTAATAAGGAATTCATGATTGGTCTAAAGTTTTTAAAGTCAAAAGTCAAAAGTCATAAAACAAGTTTTTAAGCTTGACTTTATGACTTTAGACTTTTAAACGTTTGACTATTTGTTTAATATTATGCTTTATTTTCTTTTCTCCTTTTCCAGAAGAATTCTCCAACAAAATAAAGGGCTAGAACAATTAGGAAATATTTAAAATAAGACTGTGGCTGGCCTTCACCATCTACAGTTGTGAAAACCCTGTCCCAACGAATTTTGTTGATTCCTTTTCCGTTAGTGTCCCAGCTCATCCAAATAAAAACCGGTTTTCCAACAATATGATCTCCTGGAACAAATCCCCAGTAACGACTATCTTCTGAATGATGGCGATTGTCTCCCATCATCCAATAGTAATCTTGTTTAAAAGTATAAGTGTTAGTTATCTGGTCGTTGATTTTAATTTGATTACCGTTGATTTCTAATTTGTTTCCTTCATATACCTTTATTATTCTTTTGTACAAAGCTATGTTGTTGCTGTTTAGTTGTACTGTTTCTCCCGCTTTTGGAATTGATATTGGACCATATTCATCCATTGTCCATTTTCCATTGTGAGGAAAGATTAAGACGTCTCCTTGTCCTTTGTCAATATATCTAACGATTGAATCTATAGTTGTGTTTTTTCTTAATTCAGCTGCCGCTTTTAATGTTAGATTGGCACTTGCCTGAGCTAAGTATTGTTCTTGTGCATATAATCCTGATTGAGTAATAACATCGGCAGGAATTCCATTAAACCCTGTTTGTACTGTGTATGAATTATCAGGATTATGGTTTGCAGACATAATGTAAGGTCTCACAGCCTCTAATTGTGCATCGCTATTTGGTTTAATTATGTATGTTCTTGCAAATTCGGTAGAGCCTGTAGCTTTTAATAACTCATTGGATACCCCTTTAGCAGCATAAATAGTATGTTCGTATTGTGGTTTTGCTCTTTCAGGCAAAATTAATTCTTTGCCGTTGATGTATACTAAGCCGTCCTTGATAGATAAATTGTCTCCAGGAATACCTACGCAGCGTTTTACATAATTTGATTTCTTATCTATTGGTTTTATGACGCCCGGTCTTCCTTTAGGTTCAAAGAAATAGTGAACCGTATCTACTGGCCAGTTAAAAACAACAATATCGTTGCGTTTTATTTTTTCCAAAGCAGGAAGCCTGAAATAAGGTAATTGTGGCCAGCTTAAATATGATTTCTTTTTTGTTAATGGAATAGAGTCGTGAACCATTGGCAGTGCCACTGTTGTCATCGGAACTCTTGGTCCGTAGTTTACTTTGCTTACAAATAAAAAGTCACCGATTAATAATGATTTTTCTAAAGAAGAAGTCGGAATTGTAAAAGGTTGTATGACGTAAGTATGAACTAATGTCGCTACAATTATTGCGAAAAGTAAAGAGTTTACAGTATCTGCAGTTTTGTTTTCGCTGGTTAATTTTCTATCTGGATTATGTTCTAATTTTTGAGTATAATTTACATAATAAATATAAAATCCGAATGTAAAAATCCCTAAGAAAGTATCTAAAGTTGATTTTTTGCCAAAAGTTCTCAGCGTTTCTACCCAAACGACAGGAAACATAATCAGGTTTATAATCGGGATGAAAAGTAATAAGGTCCACCATGTGGGACGGCTTATGATTTTCATCAAAACTATCGAATTATAAACAGGAATTGCGGCTTCCCATGATTTTCTTCCGGCAGCCTGATATAATTTCCATGTTCCTAAAAAATGGATTATTTGTATGACTAAGAAAAAAACAAACCAAAGATAAAGTGTCATAAGTTTTATATTTTAGTTCTGAAATTTCAGAATATTATTTTTTGGATTTTATTTAGATTCCAGGTTTAAAACGTCTTTCATTGTGTAGATTCCTTTTTTGCCGGCTAACCATTCGGCAGCAATAACAGCTCCTAAAGCAAAACCTTCACGATTGTGTGCAGTATGTTTTAATTCGATGCTGTCAACGATTGAATCATAAGTTACTGTGTGGGTTCCCGGTACGTCACCAATTCTTTTGGCTTCAATATAGATTTGTTTCGCCTGTTTGCTATCGCTCGAGTCTTCCTCTTTAGGGCTTTCCAAAGTCCAATTGGTGTAAGCGCTGTTTTCTATAACTCCTTTTGCCAAAGAAATTGCTGTTCCGCTTGGAGCATCTAATTTTTGGGTATGGTGAATTTCTTCCATTGATACCTTATAAGAATCAAACTGAGCCATAATTTTGGCTAAATATTCATTCAGTCCGAAGAAAACATTAACTCCTAAGCTAAAATTTGAGCTGGAGATAAAACCGCCTTGTTTTTCGTTGCAAAGCGCTATCATTTCATCATAACGGTCCAGCCATCCTGTTGTTCCTGAAACTACCGGAACATTTGCGTGAAAACAATTTGAAATATTGTCTACAGCTGCTGTAGGGACACTAAAATCAATGGCAACATCCGCTGTTGAAAGTCCGTCGTAAGTGTTGAATTCGTCTTTTTTTAAGACAATTTCATGGCCTCTTTCCAGGGCAATTCTTTCGATTACCTGACCCATTTTTCCGTATCCTAAAAGTGCAATTTTCATTTTTTTTGTGTATTTTTTTAATTTAAACAGATATAAAAAGCTGTTTAAAAGTTGTAGTTAAAAGTTAGTCCGACATTTGGTTTAAAAGTTACATCCGTGGGGTAAATTTCCGGACGGAGTGATAATCTTTCGTTGACGTTAAATTGCATCAAAGCAGCGTCAACATTGGCATCAATGATGTTTAAAACATAGAATCCAACAACAAATAGAGATGATAAATCACGATTACGCTGGTAAAATTTTTGGGCTTCAACCAATCGAGAGTCATCAAGTCTTGCAAACTTTTCGCTTGGGGTATAACCTTCCAGTCTCCTTTTGTATTCGTCGCGGACTTCATTGTATTTTTTGTTATTGTCAATATAAAAATACAAACTGGTACCAATTGCGCCGTAAACCAAAGGAATCTTCCAGTATTTTTTATTGTATGCTTGTCCTAAACCGGGTAAAATTGCTGAGTAAAAAGCTGCTTTTGCAGGTCTCAGCGGGTCTATTTCTTCCAGCTTGGTAGTGTCTTTAGCGACCAAAACCGTTTCCTTTTCTGCCTGAGCAAAAAGAGAGACGGTTCCTAGGAGAAAGAACAAAAAACTTATGGGGACAATCTTATTCACTATCCGTTTATTAATTTTATAATTCTGTTAAAGTCAGCTTCTGAATTAAAAGGGATTGTGATTTTTCCCTTTCCGTTGCCAGCGACTTTTATGTCAACTTTTGAGCCAAAATAGTCATTGAAAGTGTTTTTTTGCGTTTCTCTAACTACAAATGCAGAATCTACTTTGGGTTTTCCTTCTGCTTTAGGCTGATTGCCTTCGTGATAATTTTTAACTAAGGCTTCAGTTTCACGAACAGATAAATTCTGACTTACAATTTTTTGATAAATGTCAGTCTGTACATCTAAGTCTTCGATATTAATAATAGCCCTTCCATGTCCCATGCTTATAAAACCATCACGAATACCTGTCTGAATAATCGGGTCTAATTTTAAAAGACGCAAATAATTAGCAATAGTAGAACGTTTTTTTCCTACTCGTTCGCTCATTTGTTCCTGAGTTAACTGAATTTCATCAATCAAACGTTGATAAGAAAGAGCAATTTCGATAGGGTCTAAATCATGACGCTGAATATTTTCTACTAACGCCATTACTAATGATTCATTGTCATTAGCAATACGGATGTAGGCCGGGATATGAGTTAATCCAATTGATGTTGAGGCACGTAAACGGCGTTCCCCCGAAATCAACTGGTATTTATTGAAGTCTAATTTTCGGACAGTGATAGGCTGAATTACGCCAAGTTCTTTGATAGAAGTGGCTAATTCGCGCAAAGATTCTTCGTTGAAATTACTTCTGGGCTGAAATGGATTTATTTCGATAGCACTAATTTCAAGCTCAATAATATTTCCAACTACCTTGTCAGCATTTTTATCTTCTACTGATGTAATATCATTTTCAGGATCTTTTAATAATGCTGATAATCCTCTTCCTAAGGCTTGTTTTTTAATTGCTTTTGTCATAAAAACTATTTGCTGTTTTTCTTTATAATTTCCTGAGCTAAATTGATGTAATTTACTGCTCCTTTGCTGGTTGCGTCATAATTGATGATGCTTTCACCAAAACTTGGAGCCTCACTTAATTTTACATTTCTCTGGATAACGGTTTCAAAAACCATGTCGTTGAAGTGTTTCTGAACTTCTTCAACCACCTGATTTGATAAACGTAATCTTGAATCGTACATTGTTAGTAATAGACCTTCAATGTCAAGATCGGGGTTATGAATTTTTTGAATACTTTTAATAGTGTTCAATAGTTTTCCTAAACCTTCCAGTGCAAAATATTCACACTGAATCGGAATAACTACAGAATCTGCAGCTGTCAAAGCATTCAGGGTAAGTAAGCCTAGAGAAGGAGCACAGTCGATAATGATAAAATCATATTCTTTTTTTGCTTCTTCTAATGCTTTTTTAAGCATGTACTCACGATTTTCTTTGTCTACCAATTCAATTTCGATGGCAACAAGGTCAATGTGAGCCGGTATCACATCAACATTTGGAGCTGAACATTTTAAGATGGCTTCTTTTGGTGTTACGGTGTGCTCAAGAATTTGGTAGGTTCCGGTTTCAACTGTCTCTACGTCAATTCCAAGGCCAGATGTAGCATTGGCCTGAGGATCAGCATCGATCAATAATACTTTTTTCTCTAAAACACCTAATGAGGCCGCAAGATTTACTGATGTAGTAGTCTTTCCAACGCCTCCTTTTTGATTAGCAATAGCAATGATTTTGCCCATTTATTTTCTGAATTTTGAACCGTAAAAATACAATTATTTATGGTTTCTGAAAATCTATTTTGTTAACATTTATGAAACGTTCCTAAGCCTTTGTTTGATGCGTGTTCTTAAGGATTAATTTTATTTTTGCTAAGAAATTATCAACGAAGATTTTTGTTGTTTAATATAGATTTTGGGGAGATTTGTTTTGTTTGGAAGATCTCCTTGTAAAAAAAGAAAAGACTTTAGTGTACATGTGATATGGTTTTGATCTTTGATTTACAATCGGACGAAATGAGGATTATTTTTTTTTGTTTCAGGGCAAAAAAAAAGTCTTTCCAAAACGAAAAGACTTTTTTGTCGGGGTGGCAGGATTCGAACCTGCGGCCTCCTGCTCCCAAAGCAGGCGCGATAACCGGGCTACGCTACACCCCGAAGATGTATTTGTTGTAGTGCCCGAAAGCGGATGCAAATATAGTAATAAATTCTATTATCAAAAGAAAAAAATGAAAATAAATAAAACTTATTTTAAGATAGTTATTTAGGATTTATTTTGAGGGTGAGTTTTTATAATAAAGTTTACATTTGCATCTCTAAAAACTATAAATACTATGTCAGATACAATCGAAAAAATTAAATGCCTAATTATAGGTTCTGGTCCGGCGGGTTATACTGCTGCTATTTATGCTGCCAGAGCAAATATGAATCCGGTTTTATATCAGGGAATGCAGCCAGGAGGTCAGTTGACTACGACCAATGAAGTGGAAAACTTTCCGGGTTATGTAGATGGTGTTACTGGACCTGAAATGATGATTCAGCTACAGGAACAATCAAAACGTTTTGGAGCAGATATTCGTGACGGATGGGCTACAAAAGTTGATTTTTCTGGAGATATTCATAAAGTTTGGATCAATGACAAAATAGAATTGCACTGTGAAACGGTTATTATTTCTACAGGAGCTTCAGCTAAATATTTAGGATTACCATCTGAACAGCACTATTTAAATATGGGTGGGGGAGTTTCTGCCTGTGCAGTTTGCGACGGGTTTTTCTATCGTAATCAGGAAGTAGTAATTGTCGGGGCAGGGGATTCTGCTTGTGAAGAAGCACATTACTTATCAAAACTTTGTAAAAAAGTGACCATGTTGGTAAGAAGCGAAAAGTTCAGAGCTTCTAAGATTATGGAAGAACGCGTTCGTAAAACTGAAAATATTGAGATTTTAATGAATCACGATACTGTTGAAGTTTTAGGTGACGGAAATGTAGTTCACGCTATCAAAGCATTAAATAAAACTACTGCAGAAGTTATTGAAATTCCTGCAACGGGGTTCTTTGTAGCTATTGGTCATAAGCCAAATACAGATATTTTTAAAGATTATATCACTCTTGACGAAACAGGTTATATTGTAAACACTCCGGGAACGTCTAAAACCAATGTAGAAGGTGTTTTTGTAGCAGGTGATGCTGCGGATCATGTATATCGTCAGGCTATTACGGCTGCGGGTACAGGTTGTATGGCTGCACTTGATGCGGAAAGATATTTGGCTGCTAAAGAATAAGATTTAGTTTCAGGTTTTCTGTGTTTAAAGTTTCAAGTTGTCGGAACGTAAATCTAAAATTCCACAAAAAAAAATTCCATTCGCAATTTGCGAATGGAATTTTTTATTTGTGGAAA
>NZ_JBBYHS010000014.1:0-115444 GCF_038290035.1 Flavobacterium calami | reverse complement strand
CCTGAAACCTGAAACCTGAAACCTGAAACCTGAAACCTGAAACCTGAAACCTGAAACCTGAAACCTGAAACCTGAAACCTGAAACCTGAAACCTGAAACCTGAAACCTGAAACCTGAAACCTGAAACCTGTTATTTAATCTTCTTAATCAGTTTAACTTCTTCGCTAAAACGGGTAAGCTCTATTTTTGGTTTTCCCAGAAGTGAAACTTCAGCTTTGTCTCCCATTGCAAGAGAAATAGAGATTTCGGCCAGTACGGTTCCGGTAGCATTATTTTCAGCAGTAAAATTTGCTTCTTTTATAGTGAACTTTGAACCTGTGAAAACCGAATTATTGTCTATACGAATACTCCCTTTTTCAGCAGCACCTTCAATGGCAGCTGTTGCTTTTTGATATAAATCGCATTTGAATTTAATAGCGGAAACCAAAGATTTGATAGTCGAATTTTTACTCAATTGTAAAGATCCTTCATCTGATTTTAAATTCAGTTCGGTTTTGGATTTATCATCAGCAGTTAAACTGAATTTCTTGGCATTTACATTCAAAAACAATTTAGAATAATCATAACTATAGAAATTGATGTCATCTAGCTGAAGTTCCTGAATGGCATACACTATAGCTTCATTTTTAGTAATTACTTTTGTTAATGATTTTGTATAAGTAACACGAACAGATAGTTTCTTGAAAATTGTAGATTCTTTTGAGGTATACAGACGAAGCGTTTTTTCTCTTAAATCCATTCCGATAATGTCATGTAGATTATCATCTGCTTCAATTTTTATTTCGTTTTTTTCGCCTCTTTCCAAATAAACTTCAATATTGTCGTCAACTTCAATAGCGTCAAAATCACCAACTTCTTTTATTGATGTTGTAACAATTTTAGTTCCTTTTACTTTTTCTCTTTTTTGAGCAAAAGTGAATGTAGTAACTAGTAATAATAAGATTAGGACTGTGTTTTTCTTCATTAATTCTGTATTTTGATTTTGACAAATATAAAAAAATCATCCACTTTTGATGAATGATTTCTTTTATATTTAACACATAATAGAGTTATCCTTTGCTGATGCTTCCTCCGGAATTTTCAGTTTTTTCGATCGTTTTAGGAGATGAATCATAGTTAATACTTCCACCGCTTGAAGCTTCGGCTTTTAAACTTACTATTGGATGTACATCTACACTGGCTCCGCTTGAGGCTTCTGCATGAACTTCATTAGCCAGAAGTTTTTCAGCATTAATACTGGACCCGCTCGATGCTGATGCTTTTATTTTTAATGCCTTGCCTTGTATGTTTATTGTGCTTCCGCTTCCAGAATCACTGGAGATATTGTCAGATTCAATGTTAACATCTATTGAAGCAGCACTGGATGCTTCCAGATTTATATCTTCTCCCAAGATAACTTTTTCGGTTTGTATAGTAGATGCACTCGAAGCTTCCAGTTTGTTAATAACAGGCATTTTTACAGTTACTTTTTTAGTAACATCACCAAAGGAATTGTATTTGCATTTAATAATCAATGTTCCGTTTTCTACTTTAGTAATTATATCTTTTTGCAGATTATCATCAGCTTCAACTGTAATTTCAGTTGAATCAGACTGTATGATTACCAAATCAATCGCATTGCTTACAGATACATTTTTAAAATCACCCTCAACGATTCTTTTTTGAGTCGTTACATTTCCGCTGCCTTCAATAGTATTTAAATTAAAATTACAAGAGGCAAACAATAATGCAGTAATAGCTGCAATAATGAATTTCGTAATATGAATGATTATTTTTATCATGGTTTAGTTAATTTTAATTATAACTCCGTTTTTATCTGTGGTTAGTCTTCCTTTTTCTTTTTTAGCATTCAAAACTTCTTCTCCATTAATCTTAATCGAAACTTCTTTTACTGTATCGTTTTCAATATTTTTGGATTCTTCTTCATAGTAATCGTCTTCATTTTCATCAGCTGGACAATTCAGACATTTAATTTTAGAACCCTGTACTTTATAACTATAGTTTCCGCTAAAGTGTAAATTAAAAAAATCATTTTCAGAGTCATCATAATCCTGTATTGAAGCGTCTGGTTTAAATAGTTGTCCTTCTGGCAGGTATAAAAATACATCTACTTCCTGACCTCTGAATTTATTTTTTACATCTGTAAGAAAATAATTATCCAAAATTAAGTAATTTCCTTTGATTTGAAAGTTGTAAAGAATTTTTTCTGCTCTTTTTTTTGCACTTGCAAACGAATTTCCTCTTGCGCTTTTTTCGATTTGTATATAAGGAGCCACTTCATCGGTGTGTATAACATGTAAGCGAACATCATTTGAATAGATTAAATCATTATTGGCAGAATCCTGTACAAATTCAAAATCTTTATGATGGTCTAAATCCTTCGCATAATAGTCATTATATCTAAACTTTACATAAAGAGTGTCATTAGGAGTAATACTGATAGCTTTTTTCTCTACCGCTTTATTATCGTATGAAATTTCAGTAGCCTGTTTGATTCCGATGCTAATAGCAATCGCAACTGCAATAATCCAAACTGCCAGTAAAGTATATTTTGCAATGTTCCCGATAGTTTTGGTATTTGGTGACAACAATTTGAAACCCAAAAGTGTCATAAAGAAAAACGGAATTCCAACAGCAAAGAACATTAATAAACCAAATGACCAGATAGGATATTCTGTAAAGTTTCCGGCTTCAATAAAGTTTTCCCAAGGAAAATCAAGAAAAACATTTGTTCCTAAAGTAAATATTCCAATTAATAATAATATTAGAACAGTAACTCCGGACATAATTAGAATTACTCCTAAAAACTTAGCGAAGATTTTAAAAACCGTCATGACAAAGTCTCCAAATGAACTACTTATTCTCTCAGCTCCCGACTTTACCTGGTTTCCCATTTTGTCATAATCTGCATTTTTAAATTTATCAGATAATGAGTCAATTTCTTCACGAACTTTTTTTTCGATGTTCGAAATCGTTACTGGTTCTCCAGTCATTTCCAGTTTTTCAGAAGTTGTAACGGCCTCTGGAGTTACAATCCAAAGAACGAAGTAAGCTAAGATTCCTGTTCCAAAACCTGCAAAAACAAATATTAAAAACAAGATTTTAATCCACACCGCGTCTACTCCAAAATAGTGTCCTAAACCAGTTGCTACACCACCAATCATACCTTTTTCTTTGTCGCGGTATAATTTTTTGTGTTTTGTGTTCGCATAATTATAAGACTGATTAGCATTTTCTTCGTCTTCAATTCTGTAATCTTCCGGCTGACCCATTACCGCAATCACTTCGTCAACATCTTTCAAGCCAACAACATGTTTTTCGCTTTTTTGTTTTTCTGTTAAAAGTTCAGAAACACGCATTTCAATATCTTTAATAATTTCATCCTGACCAGATGAGTTGTTTAATGATCTTTTTATAGCGTCAAAATAGCGTGTCAATTTTAAATATGCATCTTCATCGATGTGAAAAAACATACCGCCTAAGTTAATATTTACTGTTTTGTTCATGACTTATTGATTTTGATTGGTGATTAGTTTTACGGCGTCAGACAATTCTGTCCAGGTTCCGCTAAGTTCGTTTAAAAATGTTTGTCCTATCTCGGTTAATCCATAGTATTTTCTTGGTGGTCCCGAGGTCGATTCTTCCCATCTGTAATTGAGTAAACCGTCGTTTTTTAGTCTGGTTAAAAGAGGGTAAACAGTTCCCTCAACAACTAATAATTTTGCGTTTTTTAAAGTGTCTAGTATTTCAGATGTATATGCGTCTTTTTCTTTTAGTACCGATAAGATGCAAAACTCAAGAACACCTTTGCGCATCTGTGCTTTTGTGTTTTCAATGTTCATAATTTCATTTCATTTTTTTTAGATTGAACAATTCGTTTTTTGATTGATGATGATTGATTGATGATTGATTGATGATTGATTGTTTTTTAGGAGCTGTTTCCTGCTATCCGCTTTATCTTTTGTGGCGAACCCCGCCACAAAAGGATGCCGCTTCTATCAGGGCTAAGGCTCTCGGGAATCTATAACTTTTAATTTTTTATGTCACACTGAGCGGAGTCGAAGTGTTACTTTATAAAAGGAATCGTTAGCGGATATTTGTATAATTCTCCGTTTGAAGCTTTTATCGTAGCATAAATCACTAAAAAGAATTCAACAAATTTTAATAATCCAAAAAGAACGACTGCTGTAATCCCAACGCTTAAAAGACCAATGTTTCCTTCAAGGTTAAAATTTCTGATGATAAAATCCTCATCATTAATAATGGCTTCGATTGGAAGATTCTGCAAAAACACACTTATAAAAATCGGAATTGCAATAAGTGCTAAAATCAAAGTGTAAAGCAATAAGCTTAACTGAAAGTTCAAAGCCTGTTTTCCGTGGTGATCCGCAAATTCAGATTTGTCTTTGTAATTTGTCCAAATGATAAGTGGAAAAATATAATTCCCAAACGGAATGATGTACTGACTTAATGTACTCAAATGAGTAAATGCTGCTGTATTCTTTTCTGATGTTTTTTCCATGATGAGTGGTGTTGTTGTTTCCATGATTAAAAGTATATAGTAATTTCTTATGCAAATATATATCTAAAAAACAGTATCTTGTTTTACATAGTACCAAATGTTAACAAAGTTTTAACAATTTTGAATTTTGAATTTGACTTATAGTTAATTGAAAATCATTCGCAATACCTTGTTTTATTGTGGTCTTATGAAAGATCAATGAATTTATTGTGCGCGCATAGTTTTTTTGTATTTTTACATAAAAAAAATATCAAATGGCAGTTTCAGTTTCTAAACTCAATAAATTTGTGTTGTTCAAATTACCGTCGGCTTACTTTTGCGGAGTACGTGTAAAAGATATAAATGAGAACAGCTGTACAGTAACCGTAAAGCACAGATGGATTAATCAAAACCCTTTTAACTCGATGTATTTTGCTGTTCAGGCAATGGCAGCTGAGTTAACGACCGGAGCATTGGTCATTTCACAAATTCAGGAAAGCGGAAAGAAAATTTCGATGCTGGTTGCCAACAACAAAGGAAACTTCAGCAAAAAAGCCACTGGCCGAATAACATTTGTCTGCAACGATGGACATTTAATTGCTGATGCTATCAAAAAAACGATAGAAACCGGAGAAGGGCAGACTTTCTGGATGAAATCTGTCGGGACAAACGAAGAAGGTATTCAGGTTTCTGAAATGGATTTTGAATGGAGTGTTCGCTTGAAATAGACTTTTAGTCACAAATATATATTAGAAAGACCTCGTTTTTAGCGAGGTCTTTTTAGATGAAATCAAGTTCAATTTATTTTTTAGTGCAGCAAGATTTTTTTTCTGTTGCAGTTTTTTTGCAACAAGATTCTTTTTTTGCTTTTTCTTTTGTTGTTGGTTTCGTTTCCTGAGCCGATACTCCAATTGAAAACAAAGCAACTGTTACTACGGTGATTACTTTTGTCATTTGTTATAATTTTTTATTAGAAATAGTGTAATTAGTGAATCAAATATAAAAGGTTTTTATTATTGGTAGAAACGAAGGGTTTGTTAATGTTTTTGTAAAAATGTAAGTGAGTTATAATGATTTCTTATTTTATATTTATTCTTTTTGAAAATGTTTTTTTATAAAATACTGAATCATTATAACTGTAATTAAAATTACAATCAAAAAAAGTTCCAGCATTGTAAATGCTAAAAGAGGCATTCCGCACTTTATTTGTCCATTAAATTTTTCTCTTAACTTATGTACAAGTATTTCATGAGCTAGGTACGAAAATGCTAATTGTGAAATCAAACTAATTAAACTGAGATTGAAAAAACTTAAGCGTATACGTTTCGCAAAGTGATTTCTTCCAAAAAACAGTTGAAAAATCAAGGGGATGATAAGTAAAACAAAGGAAGTGATTCCGTACATAAATTTAGTTTAAAGTGATTTTGGTTGATTATTTGCCTTTTCAAAATTAATGCCATTAAAGTTCAGATGTAATCCTTTTGTATGATTTATAAGGGTAACTTTTTTAAATGAACTTAAATCACTTATATGGTTTCAAAAAACAATTAATAATTCAAATTTACCCCAAAACCAATACCCATATCACTATCATAATGCGTCGTGATTCCGAAGTTACGACCAACGATATATTTCAATCCCGCCATATATTCTTTATCCGTATTCCACATTAAATTCATTCGCAAGCGTTTTGCAAGCGGAATATCTTTTCGCTCAAATTGAAGGCGAACATTTCCATCCGTATAAACTTCAACTTGTGCTTTTACCAGCATTGGCAACGTATATTCAAGACCCGCACTAAAAACCGAACGATTGTCTTTGGTGTTTTTCTGTCCAAAAAGATTCTGTTCCTGCTCGTCCATTCCCATTTTTCGGTAACGCCAGTCAAAACCGATAAAAGGCATTAACCATTGATTTTTTCCGATATATCTTCCAATATGGGTTTCGGTTTCATAACCGTGTTCGTTATTATAACCCAGTCTCCATTCGGTGCCGATACTCCAGCGTGTATTGCTAAACATCGCTTCTCCATCATTTCCGTTTGAAGCAAAATCATTTTCTGCCATAAAATGAAACATACGATCATCCATTTTAAGCATTTTATAAGCCATTTCAGGATGATGAATCAACGGATTTGGAGCCGAATTTTCATAACTAAAAATTCTTCCCATTCCCGCCATCATATGATATAAAATATGACAATGAAAAAACCAGTCGCCATCTGCATTGGCTTCAAATTCAATCGTATCAGTTTCCATTGGCATAATATCCAAAACATTTTTTAAAGGAGAATAATCGCCATGTTCGTTTAAAACCCTG
Organism: Flavobacterium calami; assembly: GCF_038290035.1. Classification (NCBI taxonomy): domain Bacteria; kingdom Pseudomonadati; phylum Bacteroidota; class Flavobacteriia; order Flavobacteriales; family Flavobacteriaceae; genus Flavobacterium; species Flavobacterium calami. The sequence continues at coordinate 108,624 of NZ_JBBYHS010000014.1, read as the reverse complement.
AAATCATGTCCGTGCAAATGCATTGGATGGCGCATCATTGAACCATTGTATAGTGTAATACGAACAATTTCTCCTTTTTTAATTAAAATTTTATCTGTTTCAGAAACTACTTTATTATCTAAACTCCAAACATAACGATTCATATTTCCTGATAATTCGAAACGTAATTCTTTTACTGGCGTATCTTTTGGAAGATTGGTTTTAAACGGAGATTTAAGCATTCCATAATTCAAAGTCACAATTTCGGAAGTTTCAGTGCTGTCACTTTCCATTTTCATGTCTTCCATATTATGGTTCGAATGATCCATTGCAGGTTTTGCATTTTCATCTTCCCCCGAAATTTCAGGATACATTACGGCATTCATGTCCATTTTATTCAAAGACATATTCATGCCCATGTCGTTCATGTCGCCGTTCATTTTCATCATATCGTTCATCATTTTCATGCCTTCAAAATATTTTAGTTTTGAAAGATGACGAACAGGCTGTTTTTCTCCATTTCCTAAAAACAAAGAGGCAGATCCCGTTCTATCTTCGGCTGTAGCCAAAAAAGCAAAAGATTTATGGTTTTCTGGAATCGTAACGACAACATCGTAAGTTTCGGAAACGGCAATAATCAAACGATCAACTTCTACGGGCTCGACATCATTACCATCGCTGGCCACAACGGTAATTTTTCCTCCGCCGTAAGTCAGCCAGAAATAACTTGAAGCGCCTCCGTTGGCAATTCTCAAACGGACTTTTGAACCTGGTTTAAGGTCTGAAAACTGTTGTTCATTTTTTCCGTTAATAAGAAACTTTTCATAATACACATCGCTGACATCCATGGCATTCATTCGTTTCCATTCATTAGTAATTTTGGTCGAAAAATGTCCTTGTTTGATGGCTTCGGAATAACTCTGTGTTGTTCCTTTTTTGATAGCAAACCAGTCGTTGGCATTGTGTAGCATACGTTGAATATTCTCTGGTTTCAAATCCGACCATTCGCTTAAAATAACGGGAATCGTTGGCAAATCGTCAATTCCTTTTCTAATACTAGAATCGTCTTTTTTCTTATTGATGATAAAAAGTCCATATAAACCAATTTGTTCCTGAAGTCCGGAATGACTGTGATACCAATATGTTCCGTTTTGAATAATCGGAAAAGTATATTTATGAGTTGTTCCTGGTTTAATCGGCATTTGCGTCAAATACGGAACTCCGTCTTCTTTATTAGGTAGAAATAATCCGTGCCAATGCATTGCGGTGTCCTCGTTTTCGAGATCGTTATGCACGTAAATTTCTGCAATATCGCCTTCCGTAAAAGTCAGAGTCGGCATCGGAATTTGTCCGTTAACCGAAATCGCACGTTTTTCTTTCCCCGAAAAATTGACAATCGTATCACGAACGTGCAAATGGTAACGTACGACTTTCTGCGCTTTTAGCTGAAAAGCAATTAGGAAAATTATAAAGAGGTATTTGATTTTCATATTAGATCATAATTTTAAATTTCTCAATCGTAAAGCATTTACGATTACCGAAACAGAACTTAAACTCATAGCAACCGCTGCCAACATCGGCGAAAGCAAAATCCCAAAAATTGGATATAAAATTCCCGCTGCAATTGGCACGCCTAAAGTATTATAAATAAAGGCAAAAAATAAATTTTGTTTGATATTTGACATTACAGCATGACTGAGGTTTTTAGCTTTTACAATTCCGTTTAGATCTCCTTTTACCAAAGTAATTTTTGCACTTTCAATAGCGACATCAGTTCCAGTTCCCATTGCTATTCCGATATTGGATTGCGCCAAAGCAGGAGCATCGTTAATTCCGTCGCCCGCCATGGCTACAATTTTTCCTTGTGCTTGTAAACGTTCAATTTCTTTTAATTTATCGTGTGGAAGACAATCTGCTTTAAACGAACTTAAATGCAAATGTTCTGCAACTGCTTTTGCGGTATTGTGATTATCTCCCGTCATCATAATCACTTCAACGCCCTGAGCGATTAATTCTTTAATGGCTTTTGCGCTGTTTTCTTTGATGGCATCAGTAATCGCTACAAAACCTAAAACTTCTTTTTCGATAGAAATATACGAAATAGTTTTTCCTAAATTCTGTTCATAAATTACTTTTTGTTCTAAATCATCAAAAATAGAAGCGCCGATTTCATTCATCAATTTTTTATTCCCTAAAGAGACTTTTTTACCTTCTATAATTCCAAAAACTCCTTTTCCTGCAATAGTTTCAAAACCCTGAACTTCTTTTAATGTAGTATTTTTAGCTTTCGCAAAATTGACTATGGCCTGCGCCAAAGGATGTTCGCTATGCTGATTCAAAGATGCGATATTTTGAAGCAGAAAATCTTCATCATTATTTATGGCATAGATTTTTTCTAAAGATGGTTTTCCTTCGGTAATTGTTCCGGTTTTATCCGTGATTAAAATATCAATTTTATTCATGTTTTCTAAGGCTTCGGCATTTTTAATTAAAATTCCGTTTTGAGCTCCTTTTCCAACACCAACCATTACCGACATTGGAGTTGCTAACCCAAGCGCACAAGGACAAGCGATAATTAAAACTGCGATTGCATTGATCAATCCGTAAACGTAAGCGGGTTCCGGACCAAATTTTGCCCAAAGAAAGAATGTTAAAATCGAAATAATTACAACAGTCGGCACAAAATATTTAGAAACGCGATCGGCTAATTTCTGAATTGGAGCGCGAGATCTGCTGGCATCGTTTACCATTTGAATAATCTGCGAAAGCATCGTTTCTGAGCCTACTTTTTCGGCAATCATAACAAACGATTTTGTACCATTTATGGTTCCGGAAATCACGACATCGTCCACTTTTTTATCAACCGGAATTGGTTCTCCGGTAATCATCGATTCATCAATGTTACTTTCACCAGAAATTATTTTTCCGTCAACGGGAATTTTTTCTCCGGGCTTTACGCGAAGTAAATCACCTTTTTTAATATTGTGAATGGAGATTATTTTGTCTATTCCATTTTCTACCAAAGTAGCTTCTGTTGGTGCTAATTTTAATAATTCTTTGATTGCGCCATTAGTTTGTCCGTGTGCTTTGGCTTCCAATAATTGTCCTAATAAAACTAAAGTGATAATTACGGTCGCAGCTTCAAAATACAAATGAATAGTTCCGTGATGAGATTTGAATTCAGCTGGAAAAATATCAGGAAAAAACATTCCAACAATACTAAAAAGAAACGCAACACTTGTCCCGATTCCTATTAAAGTAAACATGTTTAAATTCCAAGTTACAATTGATTTGTAAGCGCGAACGAAAAACATCCATCCTGCGTAAAATAAAACGGGAATTGAAAATAAAAGTTGAACCCAATTCCACTTTTCGATAGACATTATATTATAGAGTGGATTATTCGGAACCATTTCTGACATTGAAATAATGAAAATTGGAAGCGTAAACAAAATCGCAATTTTCATTTTCTTCAATAAATCAATGTAAGTTTTGTTTTCTTCAGTTTCCGAAGCTTGCATCGGAACTAAATCCATTCCGCAGACTGGGCAATCTCCGGGGTTATTATAGGTTTTGTCACCTTCGCAATGCATTGGACAATAATAAATGCTATTTGCACTGTGTTGATGTACTTTTTTAGTATGCTCATGATTTTCTTTTTTATGGACAGAACAGCACGATTTAACTGCCGTTTCAGAATGTTTTTTAGGAGAATCGATTTCAATAGTATAATTTCCTGCAGCTGATAAAACTTCTTGAAATTTTTCTGTAGGCACATGTTTGTCCATTTTTATAGTGGCCGTTGGCGGATTCAAGGTTACTTCTGCCAGAACGCCTTCAATTTCATTCAAAGTTTTTTCAACTTTGGTTCGGCAACCGTTGCACGACATTCCTGAAATTATATATTGATGAGTCATTGTATTGGTTTTTAAGTATTACAATGCAAATTTCCGAAGTAAGTCTGAGTTCGGTTTGTAGAATTTTGGGAATGATTTGTAAGATTTACGAAGATTTACGAAGATTTTTGTTTCACGCAGATTTTACAGATTTATTGAAAGGATTTTATTAATCTCGCAAAGTCGCAGAGACGCAAAGTTTATATTTGTTAAGATAATTAAAAAATGTCTCCCGCAGATTTGGCAGATTTAGCTGATTTAAATTTTAATATTTACAATTAATTTATCTGCCAAATCTGTGGGAGAATAAAAAAACTTTGCGACTCTGCGACTTTGCGAGAGATTATATATTCTCGATCTGAATACGTTTATTATCTTTCAATTGTTTGAACGAAGTAGGAGTGTAGCCAGTAATTTTCTTGAATTGATTGCTCAAATGCGCCACATTGCTGTAGTTAAGAATATCTGCAATTTCGCTTAACGAAAGCTCATTATAAATCAGTAATTCTTTTACTTTTTCAATTTTCTGACTGATGAAATACTTTTCAATCGTGGTGTTTTCAATTTCGGAAAATAAGTTGCTTAACGAATTATAATCCTGATTTAAGTTTTCTGTCAGATACTCGGATAAATTGATTTTGAGATCATTGTTTTTATGATGAACCAAATCGACAATCAGGTTTTTTATTCTCTCTACGGTTTTTGTTTTTTTATCATCAATTAAATCAAAACCCAAAGATTGAAGATTTACTAATAAAACTTCTTTTTGATTGTCATTGATTTCTTTCTCAAGTTCAACTTCGCCCAATTCAACAGCAATAGTTTGAAGTCCGAGTTTTTCAAACTCAGACTTCACTACCATTTTGCATCGGCTGCACACCATGTTTTTGATGTAGAGCTTCATATTTATTTGATCGTTTCTACCACATTTCCGCAAGTCAGCATCGAAGAACCGTAGTATGGATTCTTAACAGCTTTTTCTTTGCTTAACCAATCAGCATCTGCCATTGGGCAATATTGTTTGTAAACGGGCTGTTCTGGATTTGAAACTTTTATAAGATCGTAAGTGCTTTTAGATAAAGATTTAAAAGTCTCGCGTTGTTTTTTAAGATCGGTTGTACCTGAAATACTTTTAGCATCAGCAGTTAATTTTTTGACTACTTTCATCCAAACGGTATGTTCGTTGTTTTTCAGTTTATCCATTTTTACTGCACTAATTGCTGTCAGTAAAGCTGTGGCTTTCGCCGAAGTCAATTTGCTGTCGCTTTTAATAAGCGCATCTTTTACATTAAAATATGCATCGTAAACAGATTGAAGCTGACTCGCATCAACGATTTCTGTTGTTCCTGATTCTAATTTTGCTGTATTTGCCTGAATGTTACTTGTACTAAATAATACTGTAAATACTATTGCTAAAGCTATAATTGATTTTTTCATTGTATGTAATATTTGTATAAAGGTTTTTATTTCCTTTAAAATTAATTAAAAATTTCGTTTTAAAAAAGACCCAATATGGGCTGTCATAAATACGATAATTATATTTTCGGCTTGAGCCAAATGGAAGTAAATCCAGAAGAAATACTGAATTGACTATAAGAAGAAATAGCATTTTTTAAAGAAAAATTGAAAACATCATTTTGTAAATCAAAATCGTTTGAAGTTAAAATAACAAATTGCAATGCTGAGGTTGTACATCCCGAATGACGGCATTTTCCATCACAATTGTGTTTTTCTTCTTTTGTGTTTTTCTTCTCGCAGCATTTTTTAGAACAGCTGTTTTCTTCTTTAGCAGCAATTTCTTTGTGATGCTCCATATTGCATGCATAAGTATAACCCGGATTCAAAAAGAAACTGAGTGTTATAAAAAGCAGCATTATATGGATTTTCTTTTTCAAAGAAATTGTTTTTATGAGTACAAATTTAGTTAAAAATGTTTGAGGAAATTATTTTTTAAGATTTCGATAACTACAGCTTCTTAAAATCGGTTGGTTTCATGTTTTTACGTTTTTTGAAATAATTCGTCAAATGACTTTCATCAGTAAAACCAAATTCGTAGGCAATCTGCTTAATTGGTAATTGATTGTTGTGAAATCTTTTTTCGATTAAAGTCGTTCTTAAATTATGAATGTATTCGCGGTAACTAATACTGAAAGTTCTTTTGAAATAAGCACTAAAATACGTTTGAGCAATATTAAAATGTTCTGCAATAACTTTTACCTGAACTAACTTGGGCTGATAAATATTTTGATGAATATAATTGGCAATTTGTTCGTTATCCAAATGCGTCGATTGCATGTGCAGATTCATGCAACGGATTGTCTCTTTAATCAAGCCGAAAATCGACAGAATCTGATAGAAAACAATTGGAGAAGAAGTCACATCAATATATTGATTGTAGGTTACAATGTTTTCGACTGTGTTTTTTAAAATCGTTTTGCAAGGTTCGTCAAACTTAAGAACAGTTTCTTTTAAGATTTTGTCTCGCATGAAACTTTCAGGAGTATTTACAAGGAAGTCATCGCAAGTTAAATTCTGTTTGGAGTTGAAATAATTATCTGTGAATTTGATAAAAATGAATCGTGTACTTTTCTTTATATCAAAATAATGCTTGTCGTCTGGCGAAATAACAAATAAGTCTCCTGCTTTATACGAAAGGAGATTATTATTCAAGTGATGAATACCACTTCCTTTCTTTATATAGATAATTTCATAATACGTATGCGTATGTGGAGGAAGATGAAACTTTTCCTCTTCAAATTCATCAAGAACAAGCGTTTTAAATTGATTTAATTTCGGCATAACTTAAATATACAATTTTATATCGCAAATTTACAATTTTTTTCAAGGCTGACCGTGTTAACTTTGCAACGTAGAAATTTATTTCTTTCTGCATAAATCAAAATGAAAAAAAGTCTTATTGCGCTCTCTTTAGGAGGGCTAACTATTGGAATTACAGAATTTGTAATGATGGGATTGCTCCCGGATATTGCTTCAGATATGAAAGTTTCAATTCCGGTTGCCGGATATTTAATCTCGGCTTATGCGCTAGGTGTAGTGATTGGCGCTCCTTTATTAGTAATCGCGGGAAGAAACTATCCGCCTAAAAAAATGCTTTTAATATTAGCCTTGATGCTAACCGTTTTTAACGCACTTTCAATTATTGCGCCGAACTATAATTTTCTTTTCGCTTCCAGATTACTTTCAGGATTGCCACACGGAGCCTTTTTTGGCGTTGGTGCGGTAGTGGCAAGTCGTTTGGCTGACAAAGGAAAAGAAGCGCAAGCCATTTCTATTATGTTTGCTGGTTTGACAATTGCCAATTTAATAGGTGTGCCTATTGGTACATATATAGGACATCATTTTATTTGGCGTTACACCTTTATATTAATTGGTTTTGTAGGATTACTTACTTTTTTGTTTATTTCTTTATGGATGCCAAATTTAGAGAAAACCGGAGCGGTGAATATGAAAACACAACTTCAATTCTTTAAAAAAACAGAAGCATGGTTAATTATCGGAATTACAGCAATTGGCTTTGGAGGTTTGTTCGCATGGATAAGTTATATTGCTCCTCTATTAATTAATGTATCTAAATTTTCTCCAGAAGATGTTTCGTACATTCTTATTCTTGCGGGTCTTGGAATGGTTGTTGGAAATTTTGCAGGAGGTAAATTGGCAGATAAATTTTCTCCGGCGCCAACAGTATTAGTTTTACTGTTTATAATGGTAGTTGATTTATTGATGGTTTATTTTTTCTCTTTCAATCAATATATTTCATTGTTTTTGACCTTTTTAACCGGAGCTATTTCTTTTTCGGTTATTGCGCCAATTCAAATGTTGATGATTCGTACTGCTAAAGATGCTGAAATGATTGCTTCTGCGGCACTTCAGGGAAGTTTTAATGTTGGAAATGCCATGGGCGCTTTTTTAGGAGGACTGCCTTTGGCTGCGGGGTACGACTTTGCTTCGCCGAATCTTGTAGGGGTCGGAATGGCAATAACAGGAATACTCATTACTGTTATTTTAATACAAAAACATAAAGTAAATTTACAATTGCAAAATATTTAAAAAACAATAATTTTTTCACTAAGAACCTTTAAGCAGATTTGTTTAAAGGTTTTTTTATACAGTAGTTTTTTCTTAACATAAGAATTACGACGTAATTAAAATTATTGTTGCTTTTTCTTTTTAGTGTCTTTTTGTATGGATTTAATTTAAGCGTAACACTCAGGTAACCAAAAAATAATTTTCCAGAAGCGTATTGAGTAAAATTACATTAAAAATTCTCTTTAAAAATTTCTTTTTTTCGAAATCCGGTTCATTTCGTCTGAAATAATAATAAGTATTTACTTCAAAAATTTACAATCCTCTTAAAATCGTAAGAAATTGCTTTTATACACGTATTTACTAAGAATTGTTAAAATGATTTAACATTGTGCAATCGATTGAATTTAATTCAATAATTCAATGTGCTTAAAAACAATAAAAGTGTATTTGTTATTTTTTAATAGATTAAATTGAATATATGATATTAAAAAGGAGAATAATTTTTTATTCGTAATTTTTTTTATGATTTTTTTATGAAATTAAATTTTTTATATAGTTTTTTTTTCTAAGTTTGTGTAATCGATTACATGTTGTTTTTTTGTGAAAGAAAATAGTTGGTTTTTAACATTTTTTGATGTTTTTGCAAGATTTTTATTCCAAATAAATTAAACTTACTAAATCTGAACTTTTAAATAAACTATATAAATAAACTAAACAGTAAACTATGAATTTTAAAAAGTTATTTGATCAACGAACAAATTGTTGGTTTGTAATTGTTTTCCTTTTGTGTTTGCTTGCCAATAATAAGGTAAGTGCGCAGGATCTAACAGTTGAAGGTGTTGTGAAAGACGCATCAGGTTTAACCCTTCCTGGTGTAAATGTTTTGGAAAAGGGTGGTAAAAATGGAGTGTCAACTGATTTTGATGGTAAATACAAAATAAAGCTGACCAACTCAAAAGCTACTTTGGAGTTTTCTTTTATAGGTTTTAAAACACAAGCCGTTTCTGTATCAGGTAAAAAAACAATTAATATTGTTTTGGCTGAAGAAGCTAATAGCTTAAATGAAGTTGTTGTTGTTGGATATGGAACCGTTAAGAAGTCTGATTTAACAGGAGCTGTTTCAAATATTTCAGGAGCAGATCTTAAAAAAGTTCCAATTGCGAATGTAGCTGAAGCTTTAACTGGGCGTTTGGCTGGTGTACAGGTAACCTCTTCAGAAGGATCTCCGGATTCAGAGATAAAAATTAGAATTCGTGGAGGAGGTTCTTTGACTCAGGATGCCTCACCATTAGTTATTGTTGATGGATTTCCAGTTAATAGTTTGAATGATATTTCGTCTTCAGATATAGAATCACTTACTGTTTTGAAAGATGCTTCTTCTACAGCAATTTATGGTTCAAGAGGTGCAAATGGAGTTATTATTGTAACTACCAAAAGAGGGAAAGATGGAAAGATGGCTGTGAATTTTAATATGTTTTACGGAATGAAAAACATTGCTAATACTATTGATGTTCTTGAGCCAGGCGATTATGTAAACTGGCAGTATGAATATGCTTTGCTTGAAAAAGATTTACCATCTTATGAGCAATATTTTGGTGCATGGCAAGATCATGATTTATACCAAGGGGTAAAAGGAAATAATTGGCAAAAACAAATTTATGGACGTACAGGAGAAGTTCAGAGCCGTGATTTAGGAATTCGTGGCGGAACAGATAAAATTAATTATAATTTTAACTATGCTCATTATGATGAGAAAGCAATCATGCTTGGCTCAGATTTTAAAAGAAATAACCTTTCATTATCATTAAATAGTAAAGTAAATGATAAAATAGATCTTAGTTTTACTACACGTTATTCTGATACAGAAATCAATGGTGGTGGACTTAATGAACAAAAAGAGGTTTCTTCTGCAGATGCTCGTTTACGACATAGTGTTGGATATTCTCCAATTCCATTACCGGGATTAACAACAGACAATACAGATGAGGCACTTTCTAGTTATCTTGTAAATCCTTTTGTAGCAGTTGCTGACAATAATCAGCAACAATTCAGAAAAAACTTCAATATGTTAGGGAGTTTTTCATGGAAAATAATTGATAAATTAGTGTTTAAAACAGAATTTGGTTTAAATAATTTCAATTATCAAAATTATCGTTTTTACGGACGTTCAACATATTACGCTACAAATGTTCCGCTTGCTGAAAATCAAGGGAAACCATCTATTATGATGTCGGATCAAAAAACGGTTACTTTTAGAAATGCAAATACTCTTAATTATGACTTTAAGAAATTCGTTGGAGACAACCATAATTTGACAGTATTACTTGGACAAGAGACTATTAAAACTACTTCAAATACTGTGAGTTCTACAATTCAGGGTTTTCCAACTGATTTTACTTTTGATGAAGCAAAAAGGGTAACAACTCAGGGCGTACCATTAATTGTAGATAATAATTATAGTCCGGATGATAAGTTACTTTCATTTTTTGGGCGTTTAAACTATGATTATAAAAACAAATACTTATTTACGGCTACATATCGTGCTGATGGATCAAGTAAGTTTTTAGGAAGTAACCGTTGGGGGTATTTTCCAGCTTTTGCAGCTGCATGGAAAATTTCTGAAGAAAGTTTCTTAAAAGATGTTGATTGGTTGAGCTCTCTTAAAGTTAGAGCAAGTTATGGTGAAGCTGGAAATAATAATATTCCAACTGGGCAAATCGTTCAATATTATCAGTCTACTGTTAGTACATGGATAAATGGGGTTGATAATATTTGGGCTGCACCAAAGACATTCTATAACCCGGATTTAAAATGGGAAACAACAATAACGAAAAATATAGGTTTAGATTTTGATTTGTTCAAAGGTAGAATTAATGGTTCTGTAGAGTTATATAAAAACAAAACAAGTGATCTTTTAATATTGTTTCCAATTCCAGGAATTGGATATGATAATCAATACCGAAACATGGGTGAAACTCAAAATACAGGGGTGGAGGCAACTTTGAATATAGCTGCTTTACAAGCTGAAAAGTATGGATTAAGTTTTGCGTTTAATATTGGTATAAACAAAAATCGTATTAACTCTCTTGGAGTTATGAGTGATTTTGGGGTGGCGACTAACTGGGCATCTACTCAAATTGGTAATGATTATGTTGTAAACGTTGGTTCTCCAATCGGTTTAATGTATGGATATGTAAATGATGGTCGTTATGAAGTTTCTGACTTTGATTATAGTGGTGGAAAATATACATTAAAACCTTATTTCCTGGCAGATGGTGTTACAAGAAATCCTGATGGGGTAGTTAATAGTACAAATCAGGTAGGGACTGTACAGCCTGGTTATATGAAATTAAAAGATCTTGATGGAGATGGTGTTATTACAACTAAAGACCAAAAAGTTATAGGAAATGCAAATCCAAAAAACACTGGAGGTATGGTGATTAATGCTAATGCTTATGGATTTGATCTTTCAGCTGCATTTAACTGGAGTTATGGTAATGATATTTATAATGCAAATAAGGTTGAGTTTACTACTTCAAATCAAAATGGGCAATATAGAAATCTAAGTGCTCAAATGGGGGAAGGGAACAGATGGACAAATGTTGATCCTTCTACAGGTCAGTTAGTAACAGATCCTACTGCTTTGACTGAACTAAATGCTAACACGACAATGTGGTCTCCGTACATGAGTAAATTTGTTTTTAGTGACTGGGCTGTTGAAGATGGTTCTTTCCTAAGACTTAATACACTTACTTTAGGTTATACGGCTCCAGAATTCGTTACTTCTAAATTAGGAATTAGTAAGTTGAGATTTTATGGTACTGCATCCAATGTTTTTGTTTGGACAAATTATTCAGGTCCTGATCCAGAGGTTTCTACAAGAAGAGCCACACCTCTAACGCCTGGTGTTGATTACTCAGCATATCCGCGTAGCAGACAATTTGTTTTTGGTTTAAACCTTAATTTTTAATTACTCAATTATCAAAAAATGAAACATACTATATTAATAGCAGGAATAATTTTAGCCGGCCTTTTTACATCATGTCAAGAGGATTTTTTAGATGCTCCACCAAAATCAACTTTAGTTGATTCTGATATATTTTCAAACGAAGAACTAGCAGCTGGTGCTGTAGATGGGATTAAAGTTCCATTTGCAGAAACCAATTCATACAGAGGTCGATTCACACCTTTGTATGGTTTAAATACAGATGTTGAGTGGAATAATAGTTCACAATCAGCGAATGCTACTTCAGAATTGGTGACTTATGATTTTAATGCCACTAATACTCAAATGAACTCAACAGATAATGCATGGGCAATGATGTTTGCCGGAATTGAACGTGCTAATCTTTGTATAAAAGGATTGCGTGCTTATGGAAATCCTGCACCGGGTAATGAATTCGGATATTTGTTAGGTGAAGCACTTACATTACGTGCGATTTATTATGCAGATCTTTTGAAAGCCTGGGGAGATGTGCCTGCGCGTTTTGAGCCTGTTACAACTGAAACATTGTATATAGCAAAATCTAGTCGTGATGTAATTTATAAACAACTTCTTAAGGATTTAGAGGAAGCTGCTACATTGGTTCCATGGCCTAACGAAACAATTGCAACAAGTAGTGTGGAAAGAATCAATAAGGCATTTGTTAAAGCATTTCGCGCAAGACTTGCGATGGCGGCAAGTGGTTTTCAGCAATATCCTGACGGAATTCGTAGAAGTAATGATCCCGAACTTTCGGTTGCTAATATGTATAAGTTAGCATTAGATGAAGCCCGTTCTGTTATAGGTAGTGGTAAAGCTCATTTGGAGTCATCATTTGAAACATTGTGGAGAAAATACAATCAGGAAAACATTACTGCAGGAGGTGAGTCCCTTTGGGAAATTCCTTTTGCAAGTGGAAGAGGAAGGGTGTTGTATACTTTTGCAGTTCGTCATAACAGTATAGACCAATTTCAGGAAAGTGGTGCTGGACGTGGAGGAAACTCTGGTCCCCTTCCATATGTATTTTATGATTACAACAAGGCTGATACAAGAAGAGATGTAACTTGTGTGCCTTACAGATATGGTAATGCTACAAATGGTATTGCTAAACAAGAATTGGTTTCATTAAATACTTGGTATTTTGGCAAGTATCGTTATGAATGGATGAATAGAATAGTGAAAACTGTAAACGATGATGGTGTTAACAAAATGTATATGCGTTATGCTGAAGTTCTTTTGATTGCTGCTGAAGCAGCTAATGAAATCGAGGGATTTGCGGCTGCTAAACCTTATTTAAAAGATATTCGTACCAGAGCATTTGCTGAAGGGGATAGAGCTCAGAATGTTGATGCTTATCTAAGTGCTATTAATACTAAAGAGGATATGTTTAAGGCGATTGTTGAAGAGAATAAATTTGAATTTACTGGAGAAATGGAGCGTAAACAAGCTCTTATTCGTTGGAATTTGCTTAAAACAAATCTGGATCTTGCTAAAGCTAAAATGACAGATTTAAAAAACCGTACCGGAAATTATTCAGATGTACCGACAACTTTATATTACAGATATAAAGCAGACAAAGTTACACTTGAAGTTTATGGTTTAAATCGTGGAGAAACTACAAACCCTGGAGCTACTTACTCTTCTATGACTTGGGTAGCATTAGATGATGTTAAGATTAACTCTCTTTATAAAACAGGTGTAAATCCAGATGCAAGACAATTTTGGCCAATATGGCAGGTATTTATTGATGGAAGTAACGGAAAATTGATAAATGATTATAATTATTAATAATCTTCAGAACAATATAAATTATTAGATTGTTTTATTAATGGAATCGTTGTTTAGTCAAATATTAAAGTGATTAATACGATTCTATTGAATTCTAACAAATAAATTTTACATATATGAAAATAAAAAATATATTAAAAGGATTAATGGCTTTATTGTTATTGACTTTTTCAACTATAGGATGTGAAGGTTATAATGAAGCTTTATTAGATGATTTAGGGAATACAAGGGAGTTTTCGCCTATTGGACTGACAGCAGTAGTAAGAAATCAGACTTTTGTTGAATTAAACTGGACAACAAAAGAGAATGTGGATCATTATGTCGTGGAATTTAGTGAAGACGATCCAAATTTTACAACTATATATAAAACTGTTGAAGTTTTGGCTTCGCAGTTACCAGTAAGAGTTCAGTTAGAAGGAGAAGTTTTATATTCTATTAGGGTAAAGGCAGTAACTCCAGGTTTAGAAGATTCTAAGTGGGTTGTAACTCAGGCTAATACTTTGTCTGAGCAAATATTCTTGCCGGTTGTCCCTGGAGATATTCAGGCTAAGCAGGCGACCCTTAGATGGACTCCAAATAGCACTGTAACTCATATTTTTCTTAATCCGGGAAGTATTTCGCATTTGATTACGGCTGAAGAAAAAGCTACCGGAGTTGCAACAATTACAGGTTTGTCTGCTGAAACACCATATACTGCTACTTTGTATAATGCAACTAAAAAAAGAGGTGTGCAGGAATTTACTACAGGTATCGATATAGGTACGGGTATTCTTGTTACTCCAACTGATGATTTGTTAAAAATGATTGCAGATGCTGCGTCTGGAGCTGTTTTGGTTTTGGAAGCTGGAGATTATACGTCTCAGACAGGGCTTGTAAAATTGACTAAATCTATTACTTTAAGAGGATTGAGAACTTATGATAAGCCAAAGGTTAAAATTAATTTCGACTTAGGAAGCACTGTTGCTAATTTTTCTTTAATAGATATGGATATGACAGGAGGTGGTTTGTCTGGTGCGCTCATAACAACAACAAGTAATGCACAATATAACGATCTTTTAATAAGTAACTGTAATATTCATGATTTTGCATCTAATCCGCTTTTTTATGCTAGTGTAGCAGCTGCTAAAATTAAATCATTTACTTTGGAGAATAGTATTGTTAAAAATGTAGTTACTAGTGCAGATTTAATTGACTTTAGGGCTAGTTATGGAGAAAACATAGTATTGAAAAATAGTACATTTGATACTTGTTCTGCACGTGACTTTATACGTGAAGATAATGGTGCCGCTGCTACTTTATCAGGTACAGGTTTAACTACAAATGTTTCGATAGATAAATGTACCCTATATAATCTTACTGCAACTAGAATTTTTTATGTGCGTTTTGCCTCTAATGAGCTTGCTTCAACGAATACATTATTTGTAGGTACTAATGCTGTTTATGGAAATCAAAGTGCAACTGATGTTCCATCTTTTACTAATAATAATTATTTTACTGCTCCAAATTTAAATGCAGGAGTTGCGGCAAATAAGCCAGATACTGCAGGAACTACTTTAGATCCTCAGTTCGTTAATGCGGCGACAGGTGATTTTACAATTAAAAATCAAGCTTTGCTTGATAGAAAAGTTGGAGATCCACGCTGGATTAAATAATGAATTATTCTTTTAATAAAAAAAGCATGCTGAAATTTTAAATATTGAAGCATGCTTTTTTTTGCTAAGAAAAATAAAAGATATTCTAAATTTTAAATTGATTTAATTATCAATAAAGGAGTAGATGTTGGATTGCTATTCAACAGAACTTTACCTGATTTGGGCCCTTTTGAATTTTAAAAAAATGATCTGTTAACTTATTAGTTTACCATAATAAGTCAATGGATTTAGTATTAACCGTTAATAATAAACAATCAAAAATTTACTAATTTTTTTAACCACTTTTTATGAAAACAAAATTACGCTTATTGCTTATTGCGATACTGCTTTCTGTATCGTTTACTCATGCCCAAAAAACTGATGTTTGGGATTTTGGGGCTTTAGGACAGCCAGTAGTAGAAACTACACCCTTTGATAATGCTAATTTATATACGAAACAATTATCTGTAGGCATTATTAACGGATGGTATTCCTCGTCTATAACAGTGGGCAGTTCAGGTTCTGTATTACCTACTCCTTTTACCGTTGGCGATCTAACTTGGGTTGGTAATACTTCAGATCGATTAAGAACGTCAAATACAGATTTAACTCGTTATGATTCTACTGTAGGAACTTCAGCAGGATATACTGGTAGAGTATATTGTAATGGGACAACCACAGGTACGAACAGATATTTTGATCTGAAATTGAAAGAAGATGATGAAGTAACAGTAGTTTGTAGGGTTGATACTGAACCTGGAGAGTTAAGTGTTTCAAATGGAGTTTTACAAGTTGAAAAATTTGCTGTTACAGCATCTTCCTCTTCAGTAACAGAAGCAAAGTTTGTTGCGAAACAAGGAGGGACTTTTAAAATTTACTGTACGCAAGGAAAAGGAAGTTTTTACAGGATTTTGAGAAAACCTGCAACTTATATTAATATTGCAGGTACAATAGACGAAACTTTGGCTGCTGGAATCTCTGGATACTCATTGATGTTTACAAATTTAGCCGGAAAATCATGGACCGTTCCTGTTGCTTCAGGTTCGTACAGCGTAAATTTACCTTCTGGTTTTGACTATAAAATAACTTTGGCAAACGCTAATGATTATGTTGTTAATAGTGGCGCTACTTTATCGGTTACGAATACAACGACTAGTCATAATTTGAGTGTTAAGGCAGTTGATACATATACTGTATCAGGAGCTATTACGGGATTAGGTTCGGATATATCGAAACTTACCGGGCTAACTTATGTTGCAGATCCTGCAGCAAATAAAATTTATGCTCCTAAACCGGTTGTCAATATTGGAAATTCTACGTATAGTGTAAAACTGGAGCCAAATACGCAGTATACAATTTCAGGTCAAGGTGTAAACGATTATGAATTGTGGGCAAATACAGTTACTCTAACAGGGGCAACAAATGCTGATTTAGCATTTACACCTAAACAAACGTACCCTGTTACGATTAATACAACAGGCTTGGATGCTGCCCAAATAAGTAATTTGAAATTGACTTTCACAAACTTAAACGAAAGTGGCTATGTTTATAATTTTAATTCAGTTTCAGGAATAGCTCTGCGTAATGGAACGTATAGTATTTCTTATACGGGATTAGATAATAGCGTAGTTGTAATGACGTTAACATCTAATTTAAAAGTAAATAATGCGGCTGTTTCTAAAACACTTGATTTTGTTGCTCCGCCTTCAACAAGTAGTTTGCCTTATACTTCAGTGATTGCTGTGGGTACAGACAAGTCATACAAAACAATTAATGCGGCTCTTACAGATGTTGCAAGAATGACACGTACAGCTACAGATCGTGTAACGATTATGATTGATCCAGGTAATTATGAAGAAATGCTGGTGATAAATCAGGCTAATGTGACTTTGAAAAATGCTGCTTCAACTCCTACTATTGAGTTATTGAATAAAGGAGTTGATATTGGAGGTTCATCAGTTAGAATCACTTCTTATTATGGTAATGGATATAATTACTATAGTATGAAAAACCAAAAATGGGATGCTGATGTTTTAAGAGTGAATAAAGAAAATGGATATTTGACTTCAACAAATGCTGGTTCAGGAACTACAAACGGTTCTTATTGGAATGCTACCGTTGTGGTGACTGCAAATGGTTTTGAAGCTAACGATATTATTTTTGAAAATTCGTATAATCAGTATATCTCATTAAAAGAGTCTCAGGATATTGTTGAATTAGGGTTTGAAAATAAAGGAGTTCGTCCAACTACGTACAGAAGTACTGCTGTTCAGAACAAATCATTTGTTGAAAGAGCAGCTGCATTAGCTATTGCCAATAATATTGATAAAGTAGTTTTAAATAAATGTAGAGTAGTAGGTCGTCAGGATTCTTTCTTTGGCGGTACAGGGTCAAGAGTAGTGGTTTACAAAGGTGTAATGATGGGAGGTACCGATTATATTTTTGGTGGAATGAATGCGGTTTTTTATAAAACAGATTTGGCAATGAATACCAGCGATGTTAGTAGTGATGTTTGTTATATTACCGCAGCTCAGCAATCAACAGGAAGAGGTTATTTAATGTACGAATGTAAAGTTACGTCAGCTGTTCCGGGAACTGAAACAGCATCAGCAAGCGGCTCTAAACCAGGTTATTTTGGGCGCCCATGGGCTCCTAATACTAGTGAAGTTGTTTTTTATAATACAACGATAGAAACTTCTGCTTTTCCGGGAAGTGAAGGTAAATCGCTAATTTTACCTCTAGGCTGGTTAAATACGCTTAATACAAAAACAGAATCTCCTTATATGTATGAATATGGGACTATTGAAAATTCAGGCGAAAATAATACTGCAAGCCGTGCGGCATGGGCAACTAAATTGGCAACACCTGTATTGGCAGGTAGTGTAGCAATTACAACTTTCAATTTCACAAAAGGAAGCGATAACTGGGATCCTTTACCGCAATTAATTTCGAATGAAAATTTAGGAGTAAAAGACAATACGCCAACTTCTGCTGTGAATGTTGTTGGATACAAAAACAGAATTGCAGTTTCAAATGTGAAATCTGAAACTTCTGTAGCTATTTACAGTATTACCGGAGCTAAAGTAAGATCATTCAAAACAAGCCAGGATAGTGACTTTGAATTTCAAAACGGTGTTTGGATTGTTGTAGTTAAAGCTGTCGATGGTCAAAAATCAGTAAAAGTAATTACGCATTAAGATTTGTTAATTTAAATTTATTTTTAAAGCAGGTCTGAGTTTTGTCTCAGGCTTGCTTTTTTTTGTTTGTGATTTGTAATAAGATTAATTAATTAAGGAATTAAAAATGTAATATGTAAAATTAATTGTAAAAATTTTAATAATTAATAAAAAAAAACTATTTTTATGCAATCGATTACAAATTGATTATTATAAACTATAAAAACTATAAATTATGAAAAGAAAATTACTTTATTTAACTGCTATTGCAATATTTTCAATAGTTTCTTTGAATGCACAAAATACAGTTTGGGATTTTGGTACTGATACTGCAACTTGGCCTGTAAGTGCTGCAGGTTATTCTACAGATACTACTATACAAGGTTTAGGGATATATCCTGCTCCATCAGGAACAACAATTGGTCAAGTTGATGGTAATCCGTATACGTTTACAGATGGTTATGTTTCTGTTAATCGCTTTAAAATGGGAGGAAGTTCAGCTGTAACTGGTAATTTGCCTACATCACGATATTTATACTTTACTGTTGCCGGATCAGGAAAAGTAAAAGTCTGGTTTAGATCGGGTAGTAATAGTGCAACTAGAACAATTACGGTATCTGATGGAACAACCGTACTTGGTTCTGCATCTTCAGTGCCAACAGGTTCGCCTTTAAGTGCGCCTGGAGTGATTTTGGAGGTGCCTTATACTAATGTAAATGGTAAAATTTATATTTATAATGATGCTGCTTGTTATATTTATAAGATTGAAGTGATACCAAATAGTCTTGGAACTGATAGTTTTCAGAAAAAATCTTCTGTAATTGTTTTTGGTAATGATGGTAAAATCAATGTCGAAAATGTAACTGCAGCTACCAAAGTTAGTGTGTATAACATTACAGGTGCATTGGTTAGATCTACTGAAACTAGTGAAGATGTAAGTTTATCTGTTAATAGTGGTGTGTACATTGTAAAAGCAAAATCTGCTGAAGGAGAAAAATCAGTAAAAGTATTAGTGAACTAATTTAGTTCTAAAAAATATCAAAAGGGAATATTCAGTTCATGGGTATTCCCTTTTTTTATGAAATGAATTTTTAA
This sequence comes from Flavobacterium calami, assembly GCF_038290035.1. Lineage (NCBI taxonomy): Bacteria > Pseudomonadati > Bacteroidota > Flavobacteriia > Flavobacteriales > Flavobacteriaceae > Flavobacterium > Flavobacterium calami. The sequence continues at coordinate 89,030 of NZ_JBBYHS010000014.1, read as the reverse complement.
TGTTTATTGAAACGGAGCGGTGTTTTTATTTTAAATCGTAATTTTAGAAAAAAAATAAATGACCAACGATAAAAAAATAAAAGCCGTAGCCTTCGGAGAAATTCTTTGGGATGTTTTTGAAAATGAAAAAAAGATAGGTGGGGCTCCTCTAAACGTTGCTTTGCGAATGAAAAGCTTAGGCTGTGAAGTTGCAATGATCAGCAGTGTTGGGCAGGATGAAGATGGAGATGCAATTCTTCGTGAAGTAGAAGCTTTAGGTGTCAAAACTAATACTGTTTCACAATCCGAAACGTATCCAACGGGTTTGGTAAATGTGATATTAGACAAAAACGGTTCTGCAATTTATGAAATTCAATATCCTTCAGCCTGGGATAAAATTGTTTTAGATGATTATGCTAAAACTTTGGTCGGCAATACTGATGTTTTAATTTACGGAAGTTTGGTCTGCAGGGATGAAGTTTCCCGTAAATCATTAAAATTATTATTGCAAAACGAAGTTTATAAAGTATTTGATGTCAACTTAAGAAAACCTCATTATTCGTATGGTGTCTTAGAAGAACTCATGATTCCGGCTAATTTTATCAAATTTAATGATGAAGAAATACAGGAAATTGCAGCAGTCTGGCAAACTCCATTTGTTACACTCGAAGAAAACATACAATTTATAGCTTCACGTACGAATACATCATCTATTTGCATTACAAAAGGAAAAGATGTTGCGTTACTGCTTTGGAAAGGGAAATTGTATAAAAACGATGGTTATGCAGTTCAGGTAGCAGATACAGTAGGTGCGGGCGATTCATTTTTAGCCGCTTTAATAACTTCTTTGCTTACAGGAAAACAACCGCAGGCTGCAATTGATTTTGCCTGTGCAGTAGGCGCTTTGGTGGCGTCATCTTCGGGTGCGAATCCGGAAATATCTTCTGTTGAAATTGAAAAGTTGATTTCAGGAAAATAGTTTTTGGAGTCGGGTTTAAATAAGTTTAAGGCTTTGATTATTTCTCTTCCTCTAAATTATCAGCTGCCGAAATCTGATCAAGTATATTGGTCTGGTTTGGTGAAATATAGTTTTTGGTTTCACTTGTGTTTTCCTTTTTAAAAAGAAGATCCAGTGCATTATATAATTTTAATAAAACATCCCTGTCTTCTTTTGCAATTTCTAAAGCGGTATTAAAATTAAAAACATAATTATTTGAATTACGAACTTCTACTTTGATTGTTTTTGATGTGATTTTAAATTTAACTATATCCATGTTGTTATTGTTGTCCAGGTTTGCAAAAATACTAATTTAATAAAGTTCTTCGCTAAATAAAGAATTAAATCAAATAAAAAACCCTTAAACAGAAATGTTTAAGGGTTTTGTCTTTAGTAGCGAGGACGGGAGTTGAACCCGTGACCTCAGGGTTATGAATCCTGCGCTCTAACCAACTGAGCTACCTCGCCTGGACTGCGATCATTTGAATTCCTGATTGCGGGTGCAAAGATATAAATAATATTAAAGCTTACAAGTATAAAATGAAGAAAAAAAAATATTTTTAAAAATGCTTTGTTTTTGGACAGATATTCTTATATTTCGAAAAAATTAAAAGCAGCATATGGAGTCAAAAGTACGTTACGAAATCGAGTTCCCGATCAATTCTTCTCCGCAATTATTGTATCAATATATATCAACACCTTCAGGATTGTCAGAATGGTTTGCAGACAATGTTAATTCACGAGGTGAATTTTTTACTTTTATCTGGAACGATTCGCAGGAAAAAGCACGTTTGGCTTCTAAGAAAACAGGCGAAAAAGTCAAATTTAAGTGGGTGGATGAAAGCAGTAAGGATACAGAGTATTTCTTTGAGCTGCATATATTAGTTGATGAATTGACTAAAGATGTGTCGTTGATGGTAATTGACTTCGCAGAAAAAGAAGAAATAGGAGAGGCTAAACAATTGTGGGAGAATCAAATCTCAGACCTGAAACATCTTATAGGTTCTGTTTAGTAAATCTATATTTATATCTTATATTTGCCCTGAACAAAATTCAGGGTTTTTTTATGATTAATTTTAACGGAAACATAGTTGCACATAATGATAATTTACTTACTCAAAACCGTGCTTTTTTGTACGGGGACGGAGTTTTTGAAACGCTTAAAATAAGTAACGGCAAAATTTTGTTTCTGGAGGATCATTATTTCAGGCTGATGGCTTCGATGCGGGTAGTGAGGATGGAGATTCCGATGAACTTTACAATGGAATATTTTGAAGAGGAAGTTTTGAAACTGGTAAAAGAAAAAGGAATATCGAATTCGGCAAGGGCGAGAATTACTGTTTTTAGGAATGATGGAGGGTTGTATTTGCCGAAAACAAATGAAATTTCATACCTGATTCATGCCACGGAGCTTGAAGCGGCTTCTTATGTTTTAAATGAAGGTAATTATGAGGTTGATTTATATAAAGATTTCTATGTAACTAAACAGCTGTTATCATCTATTAAAACTACTAATAAGATGATAAACGTGACAGGAAGTATTTTTGCCAAGGAAAATGATCTTGATAATTGTGTTTTACTTAACGATTCTAAAAATGTAGTGGAGGTATTACAGGGGAATATATTTATGGTAGCCGGAAAAAAACTGATTACGCCTCCTGTTTCTGAAGGGTGTTTAAATGGTGTTATGCGTAAACAAATTCTGGCTTTGGCTAAGAAAATTGAAGAAGTAGAGGTTTTGGAAGAAATAATTTCTCCATTTGATCTTCAAAAGGCAGATGAATTATTTTTGACAAATGTAATCACAGGAATACAGCCGATAACTAAATACCGAAAAAAAGAATTTACAAGTAATCTGGCTTACTTATTAGTGCAGAAATTAAATGAATCCATATCTGAAAATTAATTCAGATATGGATTTTCAGGTGCGTTCGACCAAATAAGATAATCTCCGCCAAGTTCAATAATCTGCTCTTTCCAGAAATGGGTAGCTGATTTTCCGATAATTTTGTTTTTATAGCTATTATCAGTAATAATCCACGAGTTTCCCTGCATTTCATTCTCCAGCTGCTTTTCGTCCCAGCCTGTGTAACCTAAGAAAAAACGAATGTTGTTTTTACGGATTGAACCGTCATTTATTAATTCTTTGGTTGATTCAAAATCTCCTCCCCAATAAATTCCGTTTGAAATCTCTACGCTGTTGGGAATCAGTTCTGGGATGTTGTGAATGAAATAAAGATTATCCTGTTCGACAGGTCCTCCGTTATATATCTTGAAACTGGCATCAATTTCAGGTATCAGATCATTAATAGTGTATTTTAACGGTTTATTAATGATGAATCCTATTGATCCTTCCTTGTTATGGTCTGCTAATAAAATTACCGATCTGTTAAAAGATAAATCTCCAATTATTGAAGGCTCGGCAATAAGCAGGTGTCCTTTTTTTAATTTTTCTGAAATCATACGGCTACAATTTTTATTAAATTTAATCATAAAATTTTTAAAAACCCAAATAAAATCGTTAAACCGCACAAAAAAACCTTCCATGGGGAAGGTTTTAATTATATTATAAGTTTAGGGAACTTCTTACTTAGTTCACTGCACCTTCTAATTCAGCACCAGCTTTGAATTTTACAACATTCTTAGCAGCGATTTGAATTGTTTTTCCTGTTTGAGGGTTTCTACCATCTCTGGCAGCTCTAGATGATACTGACCATGATCCAAAACCTACTAATGAAACTCTTCCGCCTTTTTTCAAAGTAGCTCCCACGTTTCCTAAAAATGACTCTAAAGCTAATTTTGCCGCAGCTTTTGTAATTCCTGCATCAGCAGCGATAGCATCGATTAATTCTGATTTGTTCATAATAATTAGTTATTAATTGTTGGTTAAAAAAAATTGTTAATACACAAATTTAGTAGGAAATCCGTTGCGTGCAAGTGTTTTCTTTAATTTTAGCCATAATTGTTAATAACTTGCTTTTTTTGTTCATAAAGCAAGTTGTTTATCGATTAAAAACAGGTACAAACCCCTGTTTTACTGAGCTTAATAAACTTTTGCCTCGTCAGAAAAACTAATGCCGTTTAACAATTCGGCTACCTGCATTCTCTTCTTTCCTGGTAATTGTAGACTTAATAACTGAACAAAACCTTCTTTTATTGCAATTTTTATTTCTTTTTTGCTGCTGATTAGTTTTCCTGTTTCGTAAGTGTGCGTGTCTGAAACCAGTCTGGCTTCATATATTTTGATGCTTAATTCTTCGTTTTTATCTTTCAGAAAACACCAGGCTGCAGGATACGGGCTTAAACCACGAATAAGGTTGTTGATTTCTTTACCAGATTTCTCCCAGTCAATTTTGCAATTTTCTTTATTCAGTTTATATGCCGTTTTAATATCGTCGTTATCTTCCTGAATTGTTGTAGCAAAATTTCCGTTTTCAATTACTTTTAAAGTATCAATTACGGTTGAGCTGCCCAAGAGCATCAGTCGGTCGTGAAGTTGTCCGGCATTCTCCTGTGGTTCAATAGCGATTTCCGAATTCAAAATCATTGCTCCGGTGTCTATTTTGTCATCTATAAAGAAAGTAGTAACGCCAGTTTTGGTTTCACCATTAATAATTGCCCAGTTAATTGGTGCAGCGCCGCGATAATTTGGCAACAAAGAGGCGTGAAGATTGAAAGTTCCCAGACTTGGCATTTCCCAAACTACTTTTGGTAACATTCGAAAGGCAACTACAATCTGAAGATTAGCATTTAAAGCTTTTAATTCAGCCAGAAAGTTTTCGTCTTTTAAGTTCGTTGGCTGTAATAAAGTAAGATTGTTTGAAAGGGCATATTCTTTTACGGCAGAATACTTTATTTTTTGCCCGCGTCCTGCTGGTTTGTCTGCTGCAGTAATAACGCCTACAACTTCATAATTGTTTTTAAGAATGGTGTCCAGAATGCCAACTGCAAATTCTGGGGTACCCATAAATATGATTCGTAATTTTTCCATTAAGTTTTTAAAGTGTATTTGTTGTTCGCTAATATAACGATATGATTGTTCTCTAATAATTCCTGAATTACCGCTAAAACATCTTTTGTGTCTAACTTTATCTGATTCTGAATTTCCCGCGAAGTTAGTGCAGATGTTTTTAATAAATGAAGAATTTTATCGGCAATAGAATCTGCTTCGGTGATTTTGCCTTTTTGAGTAATGCAGTAGGAACAGATGCCGCAATTAGAATTGGTTTCTTCTCCAAAATAATCCAAAACCAAACGATTTTTGCAGGTCTTGTCTTCTTTTATATAATGAAGCACAGATAAAAGCTGATCTTGCTTTAGTTTGTTTTGTCTTTCCAGATATTTAGAAACACGGTTGATTGTCAAATCATCTTCTCTGACTTCGTTAAATAAAATCGTTGCGTCATTGTTTTTGGATTTGTATTCGATGATTTCTTTTTCTTTAAGTTTTTCTAAAACAGCAGTAACCTGTTCTTCCGAATGATTGGACTTTTTTGCAATCAGCGGAAGGTTCAATGGAGTTTTCATTTCGTAAACGCCAGGATACGTCCTTAAAATTGCCAAAATAATTTCTTCATCATTCGGGTTAAGGCTCATGTATCTTATGACTTCTTTAGATTCAATCAGAAATTCAATTGTAACTTTTTCTGAAAATTCCTGAGACATCGTAATAATTCCCTGCTGGTTTAAAAACTGCAAAGCATTATAAGTTTTTAGAGTAGGGAAGTCGTATTTATTGCAAAAATGATTCATTTTAAAAGAATACGAATCGTCTAAACCTTCACCATACGCAATCTGAAAATAATTGCAGAGTTTGATATACATTGTTTTTAAAAACTTTTTATCAGGAAGTATGCTTAAAAATTGTTGTTCTGCCTGGTTTGCATCGGAATTATTAAACAGTAAAACAGAAAATGCTTTTTCATCATTTCGTCCTGCTCTTCCGGATTCCTGATAATAATTCTCTAAGTTTTCAGGTAATTGAGTGTGAATAACCGTTCTTACATTGTCTTTGTCAATTCCCATACCGAAAGCATTCGTAGCTACAATGACCTGTGCCTGTTCAGACATCCACAATTGCATATTTTTGTCTTTTTCGTGAGACGAAAGACCACCGTGATAATATGTTGCTTTAAAACCCAGTGATTGTAGTTGAGTAGAGATGTTTAAACATGATTTTCGGTTTCTTACATATATGATAGAAGGCTGCGGGTTTTTCTTTAAAATCTGCCCCACACGATACAGTTTGTCTTCAACTTCAAAAACCATGTAGGCGATATTCTTTCTTTCAAAAGACTGCTGAAAAAGGCGGGTGTCTTTTAATCCTAATTCGGTTTTAATATCTTCAACAACTCTTGGAGTAGCAGTGGCGGTTAAAGCTAAAAACGGAATTTTAGGGAAGTATTTTTTAAGTTCTGAAATTTTTAAATAAGCCGGTCTGAAATCGTGACCCCATTGTGAAACACAATGCGCTTCGTCAATAGCAATTAAATTGATAGGGAGATTTTTGATGCGTTCCAATATCCAGTCTGACTGCAGACGCTCCGGCGAAAGATAAAGGAATTTATAATTACCGAATTGACAGTTGTCTAAAAGATCTATAATTTCCTCAGTATGGATTCCGCCTGTAAGGGCAATTGCTTTAATATCTCTTTTCTGCAGATTTGCGACCTGATCTTTCATCAAAGCAATCAAAGGTGAAATTACCAGACAGATTCCTTCGCGCATCATGGCCGGAACCTGAAAACAAATCGATTTTCCGCCTCCGGTTGGCAAGAGTGCAAAAGTATCCTGACCTTCTAAAACCGAATCAATTATTTCTTTTTGTAGAGGTCTGAAATTACTGTGTTTCCAGTATTTAAAAAGAATTTCCTGTGCGTCCTGCATGGCCAAAGTATTAAAGTTAAAAATTTAGAAATTAGTTTCTAGTTTTGCAACTTTAAACCAGGCTGCTAAATTTTGTCTAATATATAAAGAATTCTGTTTTCAACCGTGTCTTTCGGTACCTCAATTAAATCGTAGCCGTATTTTTTGTAGGTCTCAATAAGATGTTTTTGGATTTCCAAAGCCTGTTCAAAATTTTCATAACGTTCTGTGTCGCTTTCATAAATTTCTTCCCAGGGCGGCAGAATAAAAGTTTTAGAATACTTATAGTCCTCACATGCTTTCGTGAAAAACTCCGGGTATTGATCGCCAATATAATCCATATAAGCTACCACATCAGGGATTCCGCGGTCAATAAAAACCAGATTATCAGGTTCTTTCAGTGCACTTTTAAATTGCTGAATTCGGCCTTCAAGGAGCATTTCGCTAAACAGTAAAGGTTGTTCCAGAAACAATTGTTCGATGCCTCTTTTTTGGGCTTCGAGTGTAACTTCTCTTGAAATTTCTGGGTAGCAGCAATAGCCACGAGCGACTAATTCGTTTATAAGCGTAGATTTTCCTGTGCCAGGACCGCCAAGGAGAACTATGATTTCTTTTTGCACTATTCTAAAAATAAAGCGCAAATTTACCTAAACTTATTCGTAATTAAAAAGATTATTTGTCACAAGCGAAAGATTTGGCATTTTTGCAGACATGGGTTCCTGCTTTCGGCTTTATCTTTTATGGTGAACACCACCATAAAAGGATGCCGCCTTAATCAGGGCTAAAAGAGGAGATATGGTTTTGTTTTTGAATTGTTTAGAGCATAGAAAATAATAAGAAGTTTGTCGTTGAAAAAAAATCTAAAATCAGAAATCAAAAACGTATATTTGCCTTTATTTTTAATTACGAATGGAGAACGATAAAGAAAAAAACACAGCCGAATTTTACGAAAGATTAAAAGTTGAGCTGGATAACGCAAATACCTGGCCGGCAGAATACTTATATAAATTTATTGTGCCGTCTGTGGGTGATAATGTTGAGCGTGTTGAAAAGGCTTTTGACAGAATGGGGGCGGTTATTAAAACAACAAAATCAAAAACAGGTAAATTTACCAGCGTTTCTGTAGATGTTACGATGAACAGCTCAGATGATGTTATCAGCAAATACAAAGAAGTATCTACTATTGAAGGTATAGTTTCATTATAACTTATGATCGAAAAATATAAAAGAGAAGCCGCGAGCGACGTTGTCTATAATTTGGAATACAATTCTGAAAGACAACGATTAATAATTCCTGAATATGGTCGTCATTTACAAAAACTGATTGATCAGGCTACTGCAATCGAAGATGATGAAACGCGAAATAAAGCCGCAAAATATATCATTCAGGTTATGGGAAGCCTAAATCCACATTTGCGTGACGTACCGGATTTTCAGCATAAGCTTTGGGATCAGCTTTTTATAATGTCTGATTTTAAACTGAATGTTGAATCTCCATATCCGATTCCCTCAAGAGAAGTTTTGGAACTAAAGCCGGATGTTTTGCAGTATCCGCAAAATTTTCCTAAGTATAGATTTTACGGAAACAACATTAAATACATGATTGATGTTGCGAACAAATGGGAAGAAGGCGAAATGAAAAATGCTTTGGTAATGGTCATTGCGAATCACATGAAAAAATCTTTCCTGAGCTGGAATAAAGACACAGTAAAAGACGATGTGATTTTTGAACATTTGTATGAATTATCCGGCGGAAAAATTAATTTACTGCACAGTACTGAAGAGCTTTTGAATACAACAGATTTAATGCGCACTAACAAGAGGGTCTCTAATAAAACTACTCAGGGAGGGCAGGTAAAAATTCAGAATAATAAAAACAACAAAGGCAGTAAGCAAAAAAACTTTCAAAAAAATAGTAATCAAAAATAAAGATACTAAGTGTCTAAGCTCCTAAGTTGCTAAGCTTTTTTTACAAAAGAAAAACTTAGAATCTTAGAACCTCAGTAACTCAGAAACTTAAAAAATATATGGGAATTTTTAAAATCGAAGGCGGAACACCTTTAAAAGGAGAAATCACTCCACAAGGAGCAAAGAATGAGGCATTACAAATTTTATGTGCCGTGCTTCTAACAGGAGAGAAGGTAAAAATTAATAACATTCCTGATATTATAGACATTAATAAATTAATCACTTTGCTGGGTAATTTAGGGGTTAAAATTCAACGTAACGAGCCAGGGTCAATTACTTTTCAGGCTGATGAAGTTAATGTTGGATATTTAGAAACAGAAGCTTTCAAAAAAGAAGGAGGAGCGCTTCGTGGTTCTATTATGATTGTGGGACCGCTTTTGGCCCGTTTCGGGAAAGGATATATTCCAAAACCAGGAGGAGATAAAATCGGTCGTCGTAGATTAGATACTCATTTTGAAGGTTTTATCAACCTTGGAGCGAAATTTAGATACAATAGAGAAGATCACTTTTATGGAGTAGAATCTCCGGAAGAAGGACTTCAGGGTACAGATATGCTTTTGGACGAAGCTTCAGTAACGGGAACTGCAAACATTGTAATGGCTGCGGTTTTAGCAAAAGGAAAAACTACAGTTTACAACGCTGCTTGTGAGCCTTACTTACAGCAGTTATGTAAAATGCTAAATTCTATGGGAGCTAAAATTACTGGAGTTGGTTCTAATTTATTAACTATCGAAGGTGTTGAAAGCCTTGGTGGTTGCGAGCACAGAATTTTACCAGATATGATTGAAATCGGTTCATGGATTGGTCTTGCAGCTATGACAAAAAGCGAAATCACGATCAAAAATGTAAGCTGGGAAAATTTAGGTTTGATTCCAAATACATTTAGAAAATTAGGGATTACAATCGAAAAACGTAACGACGATATTTACATTCCGGCTCATATTGACGGATATGAAGTAAAAACAGATATTGACGGTTCAATATTAACAATTGCTGATGCACCATGGCCAGGATTCACGCCTGATTTATTGAGTATCGTTTTGGTTGTGGCAACACAAGCAAAAGGCGATGTTTTAATTCATCAAAAAATGTTTGAAAGCCGTTTGTTTTTTGTGGATAAATTAATCGATATGGGAGCAAAAATCATGTTATGTGACCCACACAGAGCGGTGGTTATGGGACATAATTTCGAATCTCAATTAAAAGCAACAACCATGTCTTCTCCGGATATTCGTGCTGGAATCTCATTGTTGATTGCAGCGCTTTCTGCAAAAGGAACTAGTACGATTCAAAATATTGAGCAAATCGACCGTGGATACGAGCGTATCGATGAGCGATTAAGAGCGATCGGCGCAAAAATCGTGAGAGCATAAAAAGTTAACCCCGAATTTCACTAATTTTTAATTTGTGAAATTCGGGGCAAAAAAATAAATGTCGTTAAATGACAAATGAACAAAAAGCTATAAAAGCTACATACTTTAGTATAGCCGGAAACACCTGCTTAGCCCTTATAAAAGGCTTAGCGGGTTTTTTTGGCAATTCTTACGCCCTGATTGCTGACGCAATCGAATCGACTACAGATATTTTTGCGTCTTTTTTGGTGCTTTTCGGGATCAAATATTCGAATAAACCTGCTGATGAAAACCACCCTTACGGGCATGGGCGTGCAGAACCTCTGATTACGTTTCTGGTAGTTGGATTTTTAATTACTTCGGCAACTATTATAGGTTATGAAAGTATTGCCAATATTAATACTTCTCATAATTTGCCTAAATCGTGGACACTTTACGTTTTAGGGGCAATTATTATCTGGAAAGAATATTCGTTTCGATTGGTAATGAAACGCAGTAAACAAATTAATAGTACGTCTTTAGCTGCGGATGCGTGGCATCATAGAAGTGATGCGATAACTTCTGTTGCAGCATTTATCGGAATTTCGTTTGCTTTATTTATGGGTAAAGGATATGAATCTGCTGATGACTGGGCAGCCCTATTTGCCGCATTTTTTATTTTGTATAACAGTTATAAAATTTTCAGACCAGCTTTAGGAGAAATCATGGATGAAAATTTAAATGACGATTTAGTAGAAGAAATACGTGTAGTTGCTTTGAAAGTTTCAGGAATTCTTGGAACAGAAAAATGTTACATCCGAAAAGCGGGAATGCGTTATCATGTCGATCTTCATGCGATTGTTTCGGCTAAAATCTCTGTCAAAGAAGGACATGATTTATCGCATAAATTACAGGATAAATTAAAAGAAGAAATCCCGCAGCTTGGAAATGTTTTAATACATATTGAACCGGATGATTATCATTCTTAAAGGGATATTTTGGAAAGTTTCAAAGTGACAAAGGTTTTTTAGAGTCAATTTTTTTGTCAGGCTGAGCGGAGTCGAAGCCCACGCAAAGAGAATCAAAATAAAAAATCCGCTTAAATTTTTATATCTGGTTTCACGCAGATTTTTTTATATGGTGCTAGGTAACTTTGTCACTTTGAACCTTTGCTCCTCTGAACCTTAGTTCAAAACATTTAAAATCTTCAATCCAAATACAACGCCGTTTTGCTGAATTCCGCCCTGATAAGAATGTACATAATCAACTCTAAACAGTTTGAATTTGCCGAAACCTAAGTTGTCCAAACCGACTGTAAATTCAGAATACGGTTTTCGATCAGGAATGGCCAATGAGTGAAACCCGATATTCATTGTTGATTTTAAAAGATTAATGAGTGGAATTTTGTTGGTTACAAAACCCATGTCATTGTGTTCCAAATGCATTTCAAAATAGCTGTCGTTTGTGCTGTTGGAATAATATGGCATTAAATTGAAGACATTCAGATAACGGTCTGTCGTGCCAATGTGCGTCTGATTTCCGTTGAAATGTCTATAATCCATAAAAGCAATGTTTTCGGCATTGAAGAATTTTCCGGCTCTGAAATTTGTTCCTATAATCCCTTTATTTCCAAGTGATAAATCATATAGGAGAGAAGCACCGATTCTTTCAAATTCATATTTTTTATCACTTGCAGCAAAAGCTTTTTCAAAAACTAAATAGAGAGTTGGATATTTTTCATTTTTAACATTGAATCTCCCGTCGGGTCTTGAAATGTATTTATTTCCAAAATTGATTCTCGCATTCACTGCAGTTTTGAATAAGTGATGGGAGTCAAAAGCCGGAGTTGTAAAATCATTTGGCGCCAACGGATTATTCGATGAATACATATCATCTTTTTTAAAAAATGAATAATCGGTTGTGTTAAAAAGCGGTTTTCGCTGCTCGTAAGCGATTTTTGCGTTGAGGTTTATTCCGTTTGCAACATCCTGACCGTAGTTAATTTGAGCGAATTCTAAATTGTACAACTTCATGTAATTATCTTTAAAAAATAAAGACGCTATCGAATTGACAAATTTTGTAATTGGTTCTGCACTATTAAACTGAGTGGTTTTTGTTCCTCCTGAAGCCCAGATTGAAGCATAATTGACAGTGTTGAAGCGATGGCTGAATTCTCCGGTTACACGCAAGCGCTGGTCTGAAAAACCATAATTGAAGGTTGTGTTAATCAGTGTACTTTTTCCTTTCTCTTCGTTCCATTTTTTAAATGAAAAACCGGAATCCAAATTAAAGCCCTGAACTGTATTAAAGCTTAAAGAACTCAAATTCAGAAGTCCTTTATAATTAAATGAATAACTTTTGAAAGTGTTTTTATAATCATATCCCATTAAAATATCCCAAACTTTGAATTTGTTGTTTTTGGCGTCAATCGAATCTGTGTATTTTCGGGATTTTCGAATGGTTTGAAGGCTGTCTTTCTTTATATAATCATTGCTTTCTTCAATTGTTAAAGGAATCGGTCTGATTTCGTTCCAGAAAGCATTGTCTTTTTTATTAGCATTAAGTTCAAAAGCGACAATTTCATTTCCAAAAGTTTTCCTTTCGAAGGAGGCAGGAAATTCATAATTAGAATACACATAGTTGAAAGTTCCCGAAAATTTTATCCCAAAAATCCCTGCATTAAACGTAAGTGTCTGCGCATTTTTGGACCAGATTTTATTAGCAGAATTATAACTAAAGCTTTGTTTTAAACTCATTACTTCGGTAAATTCATTTTTCATTCTATATCCTTTGATGTCTAAATTAATGGCGTAAATAGCAAAACTGTCATCAACGATATAAATGTAACCTTCAAAAACAGGCTCTTTATCGCGTTTAGGAGTTACTTTGATTTTATTGATCTGATGTCTGTGGTCGTCAAAGAAAGTTCCTTCGAGTTTGTAATTATAATAGCTGAAAGCATTATCAGCGATAGGAGATATGAGTCTGATATCAAAATCTAACGTGTTGTCATAAAAATCATAAGTAGATAAGGCTGCCGTATTGTAGCTGTATCCTCTGTTGTTCCCGGAAATTTTAGAAGCAATTATTTTTTCTTTTAATCTGTCAGGTTTTTCAAAAGTGATTTTCGAAATAGTTTCAGAGAGATATAAAATTCCGGTTCCGGTTGAATCTAAATTGGACGCCATATCTTCGCCAAGATCTACTTTTTGCCCCAGGATTTTTTTAGGAAGATCTTTTACTTTAAACATCCCTTTTGAATAAAAGTCGGCTGTATAGCGTCCGGTTTTATCCGTGTTTTCTTTTTTGTTTGCAATGGCACTTTTTATGATGGCATCTGCTGGATTTTTTTTAGAATCAATAATGACTTCATTTAAAGCGAAACTTTCCTCAAGCATCTTTACATCCAGAGTTATTGTTTTTGAATCTGAAACTACAGAAAGCTTTTGAGTTTTAAAACCCAGATACTGAAAAATGATTTTGTTTTTGCCTGGTTCTTTTACATTCAGAAGATATTGACCTTGTTCGTTTGAGGTGGTTCCGGAATAAGTGTTTTCTTCAAAAACGGATACAAATGGCAAGGGATTACCTTTTTCGTCGGTTATTATTCCTTTGATTTGGGAAAAGCTTGAAATTGAAAAAAATAAAAAGGCAGATAAAATAAAGTTTTTCATGTAAGTGGTTTGTCTTACAAAAATAAAATAACCTGAATCTGAGCTTATTAATAATTTGTTAAAATGTAAAAACCTATTCTAAGTAAATTTGATATCTATACCGGTTCAAGATCTGGAGATTAATTTTTGTTTCCTGCAGATTCAGCAAATTGGCAGATTTTTTATTGAATTTTATGTGATCTGCCTGATCTGCAAAATCTGCGAGAGAATATGATTTTGTTTAAATCGAAATTTTTATAAAAAAGACTGAATAGCCAGTTCATAACTTTTTAACCCAAAACCCAGAATAACTCCTTTTGCGTTTCCTGATAAGTAAGATTGATGTCTAAAGCTTTCGCGGGCATAAGTATTGGAGATATGAACTTCAATAACCGGAGTTGTTACGGCCTTCATTGCATCGCCCAGTCCTATAGAAGTATGTGTGTAAGCACCAGCATTCAAAATAATCCCGTCGTATGTAAAACCATATTCCTGAATTTTCCCGATCAGTTCACCTTCAATATTACTTTGATAATACGAAAGTGCTACGTTTGGAAATTTTTGTATTAGCGTTTCAAAATAATCTTCAAAAGTCTGACTTCCGTAAACTTCTGGCTCTCTTTTTCCTAATAGGTTCAAATTGGGTCCGTTGATAATAGCGATTTTCATATATAGTATATTTTTTGCTTTGTAATATTGATATTGAATTTTGACATTGTCATTGCCATTGAATTTTGAGATTGCAATTGCCGTTGAACTTTGTAAAAATAAAAAAACCGCTCTGATTAATAGAACGGTTTTTGTAAAACTATGTGATATATTTTAGAACATAAATCCAGCAGACAATTGGATAGTTGAATTTTTAATATCTGCATCTTTTGAAGCTTCTGTTAATCCTAAGCCATAACGGCCCTGAATAAAAAAGTTTTCAGTAATCTTAAATCCTAATCCGGCGTTAAGACCAAATTCAAAAGTTTCTGGCTCTTCAAAATCTACGTCATCTTTTTGATTTAATAAAAAAGAAGCCTGAGGTCCAACTTCAAGGCTGAAAGAATCTGTTAGGTAAAATTTTGCCATAACAGGAATAGATAAATAACCTAATTCGTTTTTAAATTCTTCGACAGCATTTTTGTAAGTTGCTCCCTGAGTTGAATATAAAAGCTCTGGCTGAACAGAAAATTTATCTAATAATTTAATTTCTGCTACCAAACCTGCATGGTAACTGGTGATACCTTCCTTATCAACATCAGGAGCATCAAATGCATCCCCTGTTTGGTTAGCAAAGTTAACCCCTGCTTTAACCCCGATTTTTAATAATTGTGCCTGAACTGATGCTGATGTGGCGATGAATAAAGCCGTAGCTAAAATTATTTTTTTCATAATGTTAATTTTAAGATTTAATTAATGCTAAATAACAACAAATAAAACTCGGTCTTTTTATAATTATTGTTTTTGTTGTTGCAAAATTTCCATTTTAGAAAAAAATGAATGAAAAATAACTATTTTTTTAACATAAGAAAGAAATTTACTAATAAAAAATCTTTTTTTTGTCTCACTGTTTTTAGTGATTTTATAAAATGTAATCGTTTGATATTTAGAATTTTGTTTTTTTTAACAAGGTTTTTGTAATGAATATAGTTAATTATTTTCCGATAGCAATTTGGTTTGTTAGTGTTAAATTCTATAGATTTGTCCTACTAAATAATCTATTAATTTATCAAAAAAAATGAAAAAAATTATTTTATCTGCAATCGCAGTTATGGCATTTGGATTCGCAAATGCACAAGAACAAACAGCTAAAGGGAAATGGTTAATTGAAGCTAATACTGCTTTTGGAGCTGGAACAGGAAACACTGCTTTTTCTTTAGTTTCTCAAGATGGAGAGACTGCTTGGAATATTGGTGCTGAAGCTGGCTATTTTGTAGCTGATAACTTAGCAGTTAAACTGGGTTTAGGTTATGGAGATGACGGTTCTGATTCTAGTATTTTTTCTTATAAAATTGGCGCAAAGTATTATGTGATTAACAAAATCCCAGTTGAACTTTCTTATACTGGTGTTAGTATTAAAGATGCTGACGATAATCCTTCTTTTGTAGGTTTGCAAGGTGGATATGCTATCTTTTTAGGACCAAACGTTTCTGTTGAACCAGGTCTACGTTACAATTTTACTACTGATGACAAAATTGCTGAAAGCTTCCTTCAGTTTAATGTTGGATTTGCTTTGCATTTCTAATAAAAGAAAATATTTATATTTTGAAACCTTCCCTAATCCGGAAGGTTTTTTTATGCTCAAAAAATATGTTACTTTGTGAATATGAAATGGAGTGCCTACATAAAAGATTATCAGTCGTATTTGAGGATTGAGAGAGGTTTGTCTAAAAATACAATCGAAAATTACAGTTTTGATATTGAACGTTTATGTCTTTTTTTAGAGACTAGTCAAATAGAGGTTTCTCCAATCAAAATTTCAGATGAAACGCTACAACAGTTTATATATTCAGTTTCAAAAGAAGTTAATCCAAGATCGCAAGCCCGAATTATTTCTGGTTTAAAAAGCTTTTTTAATTATCTGGCTTTTGAGGATTACCGTACAGATAATCCGATGGAATTGATTGAAACGCCAAAAACAGGTCGTAAGCTTCCGGATACGCTATCGGTTGAAGAAATTGATGGTTTGATAGCGGCTATAGATTTAAGTTCAAATGAAGGGGAAAGAAACAGGGCTATGCTTGAAACTTTGTACGGTTGTGGATTACGTGTTTCGGAATTGGTTTCTTTAAAAATTTCAGATCTTTTTTTTGAGGAAGGCTTTATTAAAATTACAGGAAAAGGAAACAAAGAACGTTTTGTTCCTATTGGTGAATTAACGCAGAAATATATCGTCATCTATCAAAAAGAAATAAGGAGTCACCTGAATATCAAAAAAGGTTATGAGGACACCTTGTTTTTGAATCGCAGAGGCAGTCAGTTAACCCGGGCTATGGTTTTTACTATTATAAAAGATTTAGCAGTAAAAACAGGTCTGAAGAAAAATATAAGTCCTCATACTTTGAGGCATTCTTTTGCTACACATTTACTGGAAAATGGTGCTGATTTACGATCCATTCAGTTAATGCTTGGTCATGAATCAATAACAACGACAGAAATCTATGTTCATTTAGACAGAAGTTTCTTGAAAGAAGTAATGCATACTTTTCATCCAAGAAGATAGTGCAGTAATAAAAAGGAGATTTGAGGTAAAATCAGAAATAAAAAAAAACTTCCCGTTGCTGAGAAGTTTTTTATGGAAATATTTTGTGAATTTATTTAGCAATATTTACTGCTCTGGTTTCGCGAATAACGGTCACTTTTACCTGACCTGGGTAAGTCATTTCAGTTTGGATTTTTTGTGAAATTTCGAAAGACAGATTGGCTGCATTTTCATCAGAAACTTTTTCGCTCTCTACAATTACACGAAGTTCTCTACCTGCCTGGATAGCATAAGCATTTTTGACACCGCTGAAACCGTAAGCAACATCTTCAAGATCTTTCAAACGTTGGATATATGAATCCAAAACCTGACGTCTTGCGCCTGGTCTTGCTCCTGAAATAGCATCACAAACCTGAATAATTGGTGATAATAAAGATTTCATTTCGATCTCGTCATGGTGAGCTCCAATAGCATTGCAAACCTCTTCTTTTTCACCATATTTCTCAGCCCATTGCATTCCTAATAAAGCGTGAGGTAAATCGCTTTCTGTATCCGGAACTTTACCAATATCATGAAGTAAACCTGCTCTTTTGGCTAATTTTACATTTAAGCCTAATTCAGCTGCCATGATACCGCAAAGTTTAGAAACTTCTCTTGAGTGCTGTAATAAGTTTTGACCGTAAGAAGAACGGTATTTCATTCTACCCACAACTTTTATCAATTCAGGGTGTAATCCGTGAATTCCTAAGTCAATAACGGTACGTTTACCAACCTCAATAATTTCATCATCAATTTGTTTGGCTGTTTTAGCAACAACTTCTTCAATTCTGGCAGGGTGAATACGTCCGTCCGTTACTAGTTTGTGAAGAGATAAACGTGCAATTTCTCTACGTACGGGATCAAAACAAGAAAGGATAATTGCTTCTGGTGTATCGTCAACAATGATTTCTACTCCTGTAGCGGCTTCCAAAGCTCTAATGTTACGTCCTTCACGACCGATAATTCTACCTTTTACATCGTCAGACTCAATGTTGAATACAGAAACACAGTTTTCTACTGCTTCTTCGGTTCCAACTCTCTGAATCGTGTTTATGATGATTTTTTTGGCTTCTTGCTGAGCGGTAAGTTTTGCCTCTTCAATTGTTTCCTGAATATGAGACATTGCTTTTGTTTTAGCTTCGGCTTTTAAGCCTTCAACTAATTGTTCTTTTGCTTCTTCTGCAGAAAGTCCTGAAATTACTTCAAGCTGTTGTAATTGGCTTTTGTGAAGTTTCTCAACTTCATTCTGTTTTTTGTCTAAAAGTTCAATTTTGTTATTGTATTCCTGAGTTTTGGCTTCAAAATCATCGTTTACTTTTTTAGCTTTAGATAATTCATTAGAAACCTGAGATTCTTTATCACGAACTCTTTTTTCAACTTCGGCTACTTTTTTGTCTCTGGCCAAAATTACCTGTTCGTGTTCAGCTTTTAATTCGATAAATTTCTCTTTTGCCTGAAGAATTTTATCTTTTTTAATATTTTCGGCTTCTAAATTAGCATCTTTTAAGATTGAAGCTGCTTCTTTTTTAGCGTTTTTGATTAGGTTAGAAATATTACTTTTCTCGATAATTTTAGCTATTGCAAAACCTGCTGCAATACCTACAATACCAATGATGATTGTTATGATGTCCATGTTTGTTAAGGTTTATATATAAAAAAAAGCCTACATTAATTGCTTGTATAAACTCGTATAGACAAGTTTTGAGCTAACTCACTGTTCAAGTTTCCCAGCCAAAAAGGAGGGCATACTATAGTAGCGATGATTTGCTCATTCTAATTTGTTAGTGTTGAGTTTACCAAATGTGAACTAATGTAGGCAGTATCTTAGTTTCTGTAAAGAACGTTTAATTTTCGAGATATTGATCTAAAAGCAAATTTAATTTTTTAATTCTTTCGATGGTTTCCTGGCCATCATTAGTATAATCAATTTGTTTTTGTTCTACTTGCGATGCAAATTGCAGTGCGCACATAGCCAATACATCTTGTTTGTCGCGAACGGCGTAATTTTCTTCGAATTGCTTAATCATAGCATCAATTTTTTTAGAAGCACTTCTGAGTCCTTCTTCCTGAGCAGGGTCAACCGTCAACGGATACACCCGGTCTGCAACTGATATTTTAATTTTAAGCTTTCCGTCCATATTTACTAGTCTGATAATTGCGCTATACAGTAATCAATTTCGCGGATTAATGAATTTATTTTAAGCTTAGTCTCTCTCTTGTTATTGTCGCTGCCGAGCAACGAATTGGCTATTTTAAGTGTTTCATATTGCTTCTTCAAAGCTTCAATTTCTTCAGATTGTTTCTGGATGATTTGCGCTGCTTTGTTTAATTCTAATCGTAAGTCCTGATTATTTTTTTCTAAAGCTTTTGATTTCGCAAAAAGCTTTTCGACTTTATATTCAAGAGTATCAATTATTTCAGCAATTACACTCATTATAAATCCTATTCATTACTTAATCCTACAAAGTTAGTATTCCTTTTTATTAATGCAATTTTTTATCGATTTTTTTGCATTAAAAATAACCAAATTAATGAAATTCAGGGAATTGTATTTTTGCGGTTTTATTCTTCGGTTTTTCCCTTCTTAATTTTTATCTTAGCAGAAATGTTGCTTTATGAGATTTTCTTTGATTTTTCTATTCTTTTACAATTTTATATTTGCCCAGTCCCAATACCCTAAAGATTATTTTCGGTCACCACTTGATATTCCGATGCAGTTATCGGGGAATTTTGGAGAGTTAAGACCCAACCATTTTCATGCAGGATTTGATTTGAAGACCAATCAGAGGGAGGGTTTAAATGTGTATGCTGTTGCAGATGGATATGTATCCAGAATAAAAATTTCGACTTTTGGCAACGGTAAATGTATTTATATCACGCATCCAAATGGTTATACTTCAGTTTATGGACATTTGCAGGCTGCTACAGGACCAATTCAGGAGTATATTCATAAAACACATTACGACGCAAAGTCTTTTGAAATAGAAATGTTTCCAAAGCCGGATGAACTTCCTGTGACCAAAGGCCAAATAATTGCACTTTCAGGGAACACAGGTTCTTCAGAAGGGCCGCACCTGCATTTTGAATTTCGTGATACACAGACAGAGTTTGTAATAAATCCTATGTTTTTTGGATTTGATCACCATATAGAAGATTCAAAAAAACCAACAATTTCAAGTTTGTTTGTTTACCCAATGGAAAATACAACAGTAAATCAATCCAGACAGCCCTTATTGCTAAATCTTTCGCTTCAAAAAGACGGAACTTATTTAGCTGGAAAAGTGAAAGCTAATGGAAAAATTGGTTTTGGTATCAATGCTGTAGATTTTGATGATGTCTCGAAAAACAGAAATGGGGTTTTTAATGTTACAGGCTTTTTAAATGGTGATCCGAAATATAATTATCAGTTTAGCACCTATTCTTTTGATGAAATGCGTTTTATTAATGCTTTTATCGATTATTCAAGATATAAAAAAACGGGGCAGCGGATACAAAAACTTTTTATGAAAACGCCATTTGCACTAAGTATCATAAAAACAGATTCGCTTCATGGGATAATTCCGGTTGAGCCTAATTTGTCTTCAACTTACAGAATTGATGTCTCTGATTATTTCGGAAATTTAAGCTCTATTACTGTTCCTGTTGAATATGATTCGGAAACACCTGTTATAAATGCAGAAAGTGTAACCGGAAAATATT
Source organism: Flavobacterium calami (assembly GCF_038290035.1). Taxonomy (NCBI): domain Bacteria; kingdom Pseudomonadati; phylum Bacteroidota; class Flavobacteriia; order Flavobacteriales; family Flavobacteriaceae; genus Flavobacterium; species Flavobacterium calami. Next base: position 68,309 of record NZ_JBBYHS010000014.1, on the reverse strand, counting down.
TTGTTCGATACAATAAAGATTCAAATTTTGAAAAAGACAATATGTCGGTTTTCTTTCCAGCAGGAACTTTCTATGAAGATTTTAATTTAGATTTTGATGTAAAAAATAATCGGATTTATATTCATGAAGATGTTGTTCCGGTGCATTCGAATTTTGCAATTACAATAAAAGATACTATTTATCCTGAAGCTTTACGGGATAAGCTTTTTATTGCAAGAATAAGCGGAAACAGTAAAAGTTATAATGCTACTACAAGAAAGAATGACGTTTTTACAGCAAAGTCAAAAACATTAGGGCAGTACGGTTTGGTCTTGGACACAATAGCTCCTGTAATAAAAATTACTAAACCAATTCAGGATAAATGGATTAGTGATGCTAAAAGTATTCAGTTTACTATAGGTGACGCATTGTCCGGAATTAAATCGTACAACGGATATCTGAACGGAAACTGGATTTTGTTTGAATATGATAATAAAACGAGGAAAATAACGCACATTTTTGATGATACTTTAGTTGCAGAAGGAGCAAATGATTTAAAAATTGAAGTAGTTGATAATGTAGGGAATTCTGCTATCTTTGAAACACATTTTTTTAGAAGTCAACAAAAATAAAATCTAAACCTTTGAATCATTTCAAGTTAATAATTGTTTTCCTTTTTTTATGGACTGGTTATACCGTTTCTGCTCAAAGTGCCCGTGTTAAAGGGGTTATTTTAGATAATGAAAATCATCCTGTTGGAGATGTTAACATTGTGGCAGGAGATAAAACCACGAAATCGGATGCAAAAGGTCATTTTCAGATTTTTGTGCCGTCAAACAAAAAAGTGGCTTTGATATTTACGCACATTTCTTTAAAAATGATAACGTTGACAGTAAATCTCAAACCTTATGAAACTTTTGTCTTTAATCCAGTTATGAACAATTCGGAAGAGCAGATGGGTGAGGTTTTTGTTTCTTCAAAAAATAAAAAACGCGTTCAGGGTATTACGGTGATTGATCAGAGTACAATAAAGAAAATACCCGGGGCAAATGCCGGCATAGAAAATGTGCTGAAAACATTACCGGGGGTAAATTCTAACAATGAACTAAGTACTCAATATGCAGTTCGCGGAGGCAATTATGATGAAAATCTGGTTTATGTAAACGAAATAGAAGTGTATCGCCCGTTTTTAATTCGGTCAGGACAGCAGGAAGGATTGAGTTTTACAAATACTGATTTGGTGCAAAACGTAGATTTCTCAGCCGGAGGTTTTCAGGCTAAATTTGGGGATAAATTATCTTCTGTTTTGGATATTACTTATAGAAAACCAACTCAGTTTGGAGCTGCACTTGAAGCAAGTTTTCTTGGCGGAAGTTTAGCTGTTGATGCAGTTTCAAAAAACAAAAAATGGTCAGCTGTAACCGGTGTCCGCTATCGAAATAATAGTTTGCTTGTAAACAGTCAGGATACGCAAACTAATTACACACCAACATTTGCAGATATTCAGACGAATATTAATTATGATGTTTCTCAAAAATGGCAATTAAGTTTTTTGGGAAATATTTCTCAAAATAAATATTTATACCAGCCCTTAACAAGACAAACAAAATTTGGAACCATTGATCAGCCTATGGCGCTTGCCGTGTATTACGAAGGACATGAAAAAGATCAGTATGATACCTATTTTGGAGCTATAAAAACAACTTATAAAGCCTCGCCAACTCTTGCTTTCAAATTAATCGGTTCTTTATTTCATACTGTTGAGCAGGAACATTTTGATATTTTGGCTCAATACCGTTTAGGAAATGTTGACGAAGACGGAAGTATGAATCCGGATAATGTTGATTTTACGAGAGGTATTGGTACACAGTTTAATCACGCTCGAAATGACCTGGATGCTTTGATTGCAAATATCGAATTTAAAGGTTTCAAGGAATGGAAGAACAATAGCCAGTTAGAATTTGGGTTAAAATTTACAAGAGAATCGATACGTGACAGAGTTGTGGAGTGGGAGGTGATTGATTCTGCTGGATTTTCGATAAATCCGCCTATTTTGGATCTTCCAAAAAATAACCAGCCTTATGAACCCTATACTGGGCCGCTTTTGCCATACCAAAATATTCGTGCAACCAATTTTAATGATATCAACAGATTTTCAGGTTATGCGCAATGGAATAACAAAACAGAGTTGGGATCAAGCCAGTTCTGGTATACTGTTGGGGCACGTTTTCAAAGCTGGCAGGTTTCAGGAGCAGATATAGAAGGTAAAAATCAGACTGTTTTTAGTCCGCGCGTGCAATTTGCTTTAAAGCCGGACTGGGAAATGGATATGATTTTCAGACTTTCGGGCGGATTGTATCATCAGCCACCATTTTACCGTGAACTCCGGGATATGAACGGTGTAGTTGATCCAAACGTAAAAGCTCAGCAATCTGTACATGTTGTTTTGAGTAATGACTACAATTTTAAAATGTGGAATCGTCCTTTTAAATGGGTGACTGAACTTTATTATAAATCACTTTCAGATGTAAATGTGTATTCAATTGATAATGTACGAATTCGCTATGTAGCCGATAATAATGCCAAAGCTTACGCACAGGGGCTGGATTTCAGGTTAAATGGAGAGTTTGTGCCCGGGACAGAATCATGGATCAGTTTTGGTTATTTGAAAACTGAAGAAAACTACGAAAATAAAGGTTATATCGCACGGCCAACAGATCAGCGTTTAAAATTTGCGATGTTGTTTCAGGATTATATGCCGAACATTCCAAGTGTAAAAGTATACTTAAACTTAGTTTATAATACAGGATTACCTGGTGGTGCTCCGGCTTATTCAGATCCGTATTTGTATCAAAACCGACTGAATGATTATCGTCGTGCAGATATTGGTTTTGCAAAAGTTTTTGTAGACAGCAGTAATCAGCATTTGAAGACAGGCTGGCTGAAAAATTTTAAAGAGTTTTCATTAGGACTGGAAATATTCAATCTTTTTAATAATCAAAATGCAATTACCAATACATGGGTGCGCGATGCTTATACTAAAAATCAATATGCAGTTCCAAATTATATGACTTCAAGGGTTTTTAATATAAAGCTGAATGCGAGGTTGTGATAAGAAACAGGTTAAACTAAAATATAACCATGAAGTTTTCCGTTATTTGAAATTGTATTTAGTACTATTGTCTTGGTAAAACTCAATAAAAACTAAAATTACAACCAAAAATAGTATATTTGATAATTGAATATAATTTGCAGATGAAAAAATACTTTAAATATATAGCCTTAGTAATAACTGTAACACTAATCAGCTGCCGTGAGGAAGTTCAGAAGCCAAAAGTGAGTTACGATGTATCAAACAAAGTAAGTGTTAGCAAAGCAGATTCCACACAAATTGAAGTTGCTGATTTGCCAATTCAGATGGAAGGAACAGATTATTTGATTCATCCCGTAGGAGATTTAAGGGTTTTTGAAAAAGGAACAAAAGCGCGTTATGGGTCTTCAAGTGTAAATGATGTAAGTTTTACCATTTCTAATTTAGGTGAATTTGAAATTACAGGCTATCTGCAAAATTTGAAATTTCAAAAAACAGATTCAGATTCTATCAGACCCTTATCTGAGAAACCGGTTTTAATTTTAACAGCAACATATTTAAAATCAATAGCAGATAAAACACAAAACAAAGTCATGGTGTATACCCTGACAGATTCAGATACAAATAAAGACGGTAAAATAGATACCGGAGATATTAAAACACTTTATTTGAGCGATATTAGTGGGGAGAACTTTACAAAAGTTTCTACAGATCTTCAGGAATTGGTTGATTGGAGTTTAATCGAATCTAAAAACCGTTTATACTTCAGAACTATTGAAGATACCAACCAAAACGGTCAGTTTGATAAAAACGACGTATTGCATTACAGCTATATTGATTTGGCTTCAAAAAAATGGGAAGTGAAAAGCTATAAGCCAATTTAAGGTGTTAAGATTCTAAGGTTTTGGTAAGATTTGAAAAGAAAAACCGCATAGAAAGTTTAATTTTCTATGCGGTTTTTCTTTTAGTCACAATAAAAAAACTTAGCATCTATGAGCTTTAGTTTCTTAAATAAGAATATCACTTTCAAGATCAGATTTTTCTATTTCAAATCCAAATCCGAGGCGTTCTACCAGTTCAATTACCAGTTTTTTATACCAGTTTTCTGATTTGGGATGAATGTATATTTTTTCAATCAGCTGATTGATGTCAATGTTGATTTTTAAGCCGTCATTTAGTTTTAAATTGCTTTGAGAAGTATCTGTAATAATGCGTACTTCCCGTTCGTATTGAAAACTCTTTCGTTTAAACAAAAATGGAAAGAATAAGTCGTCAAACGGAATGTATTCTTTTTTGTAATCGATATAATTTACTTCTCCTATATATTGATCAAAATTGTTTTCAGGCTTAACTGCTCTTTGTAATCTTCCAATTGTAGACTGAATGGCCAATCCTTCGCTGTTTTGTGTAAAAATTTGCCACATTGCAAATGATTCGTACTCATTAATATGCCAGCTGCTCACTGCTACTCTTTCACGATGGGTCTTGTAATAATTTAAAAATTCGGGGTTGTCAATGGCAAGTTTCTTGATTTCTTCAAAAGTGGGTTCGCTAAAAGTACCTTCGTATTGATCCTCAAACTTATCTGATCGGGACATGAATAGTTTTTTCGAAAGCAGTAAGTCAAGAAATTTTGACAAATCAAGATATTTCCAGACAACAGTATTAGGATCTTCCGGCAGTTTTATGTTTGGGTTGTTAAGATACATTTTGAGGGAATTAAATGATTTATTCTTACTAACCTAAAGTTATAAAAATAAAAACAGATTAGGGAAATTAAACTCAGTTTTAATGTTTCCTTAATCTGTTCTAAATAATATATTGTTGAGGATCTTAAGATTCGAAAGACTGCATCGTTACCAGTTTGTTATAAGTGCCGTTGTGTGCAATTAATTCTTCGTGTGTACCTTGTTCTACAATTCGTCCTTTTTGCATTACCACAATTATATCTGCTTTTTGAATCGTAGAAAGTCGGTGCGCAATTACGATTGAAGTTCTGTTTTGCATCATGTTTTCAAGGGCAACCTGAACAAATTTTTCGCTTTCGGTGTCTAATGCTGATGTTGCTTCGTCGAGAATCATGATTGGAGGATTTTTTAATACGGCTCTGGCAATAGACAAACGTTGTTTCTGTCCTCCGGATAATTTGTTACCACTGTCGCCAATGTTTGTATAGATTCCTAAAGGTAGTTCTTTTACAAATTCATACGCATTTGCAATCTTTAAAGCTTCTACGATTTCATCGTCTGTAGCATTTAGTTTTCCTAATGAGATATTAGCTTTTATAGTATCATTAAATAAAATGCTGTCCTGAGTGACCAGACCCATTAAGCTACGAAGAGATTGAAGGTTTATGTCTTTGATGTTGATTCCATCAATAGATATTGAACCATTATTCACATCATAAAAACGGGTTAAGAGGTTTGCAATAGTGCTTTTTCCGCTTCCTGATTGCCCTACCAAAGCGACAGTTTGTCCTTTTTTAATCTGAAGTGAAAAATCCTTCAGGACTGTTTCATTTTCATATTTAAAATTAATGTTTTGAACGCTGATGTTGTCGTCAAAAGTTGTTTTTTCGACAGCATTTTCTTTAGAAGTAATAGTGTTTTGTTGTTCTAAAATTTCCAGCACCCGATCAGCGGCAGCATTTCCTCTTTTTACAGCATAAGAAGCTTTTGAAATGGATTTTGCAGGGGTAAGGATATTGTATGCCAGTCCCATGTAGGCGATAAATGATGCCCCGTCCAGTGTTTTTTCAATCAAAACCATCTGGCCTCCATACCATAATAAAATGGTAATAACCATGATCCCCATAAATTCACTTGCAGGAGAAGCTAAGTTTTGACGATGGCCAATACTGTTTGAAAGTTTGAAAAATCGTTCTGTTGAATTTTGAAACAAAGTATTGAAATAATTTTCAGAATTATATCCTTTTACCACTTTTAATCCTCCGATAGTTTCTTCAATAGTAGATAAAAAAGTGCCTTGTTCCTGTTGCGCTTTACTGGATTTCTTTTTAAGCTTTTTTCCAATTAAAGAAATAATATATCCTGAAACCGGAATAAAGACAAAAACAAATAACGTTAGTTTAGTGCTAATGATTAACATTGCAATAATAGTAAAAACGATAGTTAAAGGTTCTTTTACAATAAGTTCTAAAATGGCCAAAAAAGAATTCTGAACCTCGTTTACATCTGCAGAAATTCTCGAAATAACATCTCCTTTTCTTTTTTCAGAAAAAAAAGCCAATGGTAATTCCAGTGTTTTTTTATACATCGCATTGCGCATATCTTTCAAAACACCGTTTCGTAAATAAGTAACAAAAAACATTGCCAGATAATCAGCCAGATTTTTTAATAAAAAAATAGAAATAATGATGGCTACCATAACCGAAAGCACAAAACCAGGATTGTTTTGATCGGTATTAGTTGTAATGTAATAACTTAAATAGTTTTCTCCATATTCTTTTAGATGTGCAATTCCTTCATAAGCAGGCATGACGGTGTTTCTTTTTGTTTTGTCAAATAAAACCTGAATCATCGGAATTAATGCCATAAACGAAAGAGTGCTAAAAAGCGCATACAAAATATTGAAAAAAATGTTTAGGAATGCGTATTTTTTATATGGATATATAAAAGGTAGTATTTTTTTGAAATTACTCATTTATTTTTTGATATTGATTTCTTTATACAGCCATAAATATTAAAGTATTTTGGCAGGATTTTTTACCGCACAAAATTAGTCGAATTAAGACGTTTTTAATTTCTTTTTTTCTTTTTTTATAAAAACAGCTCTGATTTGAATTGATAAAATACAAATCAGAGCTCATAAAAATATTATTCTTAGTTTGTTGTGCTAATTCAATTGCATGTCTGCAATGATATTTTGTATTTTTTGGTCTAAGAATTTTTCTGCTTCATCAAAATCTAAAACCGATTCAATTTCAGCATTTACACTGATGTAAAATTTGATTTTTGGTTCAGTTCCGCTTGGTCTGGCACAAATTTTAGAACCGTCCTCAGTGTAATAAATCAAAACGTTAGATTTTGGCATATCCATTACAGATTCTTCGTTTGTCAATAAATTCAAAGCAACAGACGACTGATAATCTTCAACCATGATTACTCTTTGACCGTTAATTTCCTTCAAAGGATTTTCTCTTAAATTAATCATCATCTGATTAATTTCTTCCAAACCTGCGATTCCTTTTTTAGTTAAAGAAACCAAGTATTCTTTGTAGAAACCATTTTCTACATATAGCTGTAAAAGTTCTTTGTAAACAGAACTTCCCGCAGCTTTTGCCTGAGCAGCAACTTCACAGATCAATAAAGTAGCAGCAACTGCATCTTTATCACGAACAGCATCACCAACCATAAAACCAAAGCTTTCTTCTCCGCCTCCAATAAATTGTAGTTCAGGGAAATCTTTAATCATTTTAGCAATCCATTTAAAGCCAGTTAGACCCACTTTGCATTCAACACCATAACTTGTTGCGAGTTCCATAATCATCGGAGTCGAAACAATTGTAGAGCCAACGAATTGTTTTCCATTGATTTTGCCTGCTTTTTTCCATTGTTTCAAAAGGAAAGAGGTCATCAAAACCATAGTCTGATTTCCATTAAGCAAAATCATTTTACCATCGTTATTACGAACAGCAACCCCTAATCGGTCACAATCAGGATCTGTTCCTACCACGATATCCGAATTGGTTTTGTCTGCCAATGCCAAAGCCATGGTCAGTGCTTCCGGTTCTTCAGGATTTGGGGATTTAACGGTTGGAAAATTTCCATCTGGAACAGCCTGCTCCGGAACAATATGAACATTTTTATAACCTGCTTCAGATAAAGTATCCGGAATCGATTTTATAGAAGTTCCGTGCAACGAAGTAAAAACAATATGAAGGTTGTCTTTGGCTTCTGCCGGAGTATTAAAACTTGCGTTTTCGATAGATGATTTTACGAAAGCTTTATCAATTTCAGTGTCGATATACTGAATCAGGCTTTCGTCGGCATTAAATTTGATTTTATCGTAATCTAAACTTTCGATTACCTTAATAATAGCTGCATCTTCAGGAGGAACAATCTGGCCTCCGTCCTGCCAGTACACTTTATAACCATTGTATTCTGGTGGATTGTGAGAAGCGGTCAATACAATTCCGCATTGACAGCCTAAATATTTAAGGGCAAATGATAATTCAGGAGTTGGACGTAAATCAGAAAATAAATAAACCTGAATTCCGTTTGCAGAGAAAACATCGGCAACTACTTTTGCCAGCGTGTTACTGTTGTGACGGCAGTCGTAAGCAATAACTACTTTTATAGGCTGATTTGGAAAAACTTCATGCAGGTAATCAGAAAGTCCCTGTGTGTTTTTTCCAAGCGTATATTTATTGATGCGGTTGTTTCCAATTCCCATAACGCCACGCATTCCACCAGTTCCAAATTCAAGGTTTTTGTAAAAACTTTCTTCAAGTTCTTTTGGCGATGTGGTCATTAATTCTTTAACAGCAGCTTGAGTTTCTTTATCAAATGTTGGAGTTAGCCATTCGTTTACGGCGTCTAAAATATTAGGAGCGATATTCATGTAACTATTTTTTTAATGTTTAATTAAAGATAAGTATTTTTCAGGAGCTAATCCTGCTGTTCACTATATCTTTTGTGGCGAACCCCGCCACAAAAGGATGCCGTTCCCATCAGGGCTAGGGTATTGCGTTAAAAATTAACCTCGCGGGCCACTTTATATCTGGCTTCATTGCTTTTAGTACGTAAAATAATTTCGCCTAAAAATCCGGCCAAAAACAGCTGAGTTCCCAAAACCATTGTAGTCAAGGCAATGTAAAACCATGGATTATTTGTAACCAGGGTGTATTTCATTCCGGTATACATATGGTATAGTTTTGAAACTCCAATGTATCCGGCAGCTAAAAATCCAATGATAAACATAAAAGAACCAATGGCACCGAATAAATGCATTGGTCTTTTTCCGAATCGTGATAAAAACCAAATTGTAATCAAATCGAGGAATCCGTTAATGAAACGTTCCATTCCAAATTTGGTTTCACCATATTTTCTGGCCTGGTGTATGACTACTTTTTCCCCAATTTTTCCAAAGCCGGCATTTTTAGCCAAAACCGGGATATATCGGTGCATTTCGCCTGAAACTTCGATGTTTTTTACAACAACGTTTTTGTAAGCTTTCAATCCACAGTTAAAATCATTTAATTTAACGCCTGAGGTCTTTCTGGCAGCCCAGTTAAACAATTTAGAAGGTAGGTTTTTTGCCACAACGGAGTCGTATCTTTTTTTCTTCCAGCCTGAAACCAAATCATATTTCTGAGCTGTAATCATTTCGTATAATCCCGGAATTTCATCAGGGCTGTCCTGTAAATCGGCATCCATTGTAATGATAACGTCGCCCTGAGCTTTTGCAAAACCAGCGTGCAATGCCTGCGATTTTCCAAAGTTTTTCATAAAACGAATCCCTTTTACATTCGGATTCTCGTTAGAAAAACTTTCAATAATATTCCACGAATCATCTGTACTACCGTCATCTACAAAAATGATTTCATAAGAGTAATTGTTAGACTGCATCACTTTAATAATCCATGTGTAGAGTTCTTTCAGTGATTCCTCCTCGTTTAGAAGCGGTATAAGTATAGATAAATTCATTTATTTTTTATTCTTGTATAGTTTTGCTTTTAAAAAATGCAGCTAAAATCAGCCCCAAAATAGAGTAAAGAGCAACGCTGAAACCTAAGCCTTTAAGTTGTTCTAAAGTTGAAAACGGACTAGTTTTCTTCATTTTTGCTAATGTTTCATTTATGGCTGAAGCAGGTGTTCCGAATTTTTGTAACGTTTCAGCCATGTATTTTATAAGGTGTTGGTTTATAGTTTCTTTTGCTTCAGGGTCAATTATATTAAATAATAAAGTACTGAATAATGTTGAAATTAAAAGAGCAATTACAATGGTAATAAAATAGGTTGTAAATGCATCTTTGAAAGAGAAAAACCCACTTATATCTTTTTTTGTTTTGGTTAGTAATACAATGCCAGTTACTAAATAAATGATAAATGTTGATGCCCCAATCCAGCCGGAAACAAATAATTTTAGATCAATTGCATAAATTGCAGCTGTAATTAACGCTGAAATAATCCCTAAAGTAATTCCATAAGTAATCCCATTCTTCTTTATAACTTCATTAATCATATTTTTATATGTTTTAAAATTAATCCACAAATATAGCAATTCCCACTATAATCGGATATAAAAAAAGCTTTTCGAAATAAACTAAAAAAAAGCAGGTTAAGTATTTGTTTATTAAAAAAGAATTGTAAATTTGCACACTCAAAAATAATTAAATTTTTAAACAAAAAAGAGTATCCTTTGTTTACACCTTTTTCTAACCATGAGAAAGCTTCAAAATAAAAATGCTCTGAAACAATAAATAAAAGAAAAGATGAAAAAAGGAATCCACCCAGAAAATTACAGATTAGTTGCATTTAAAGACATGTCAAATGATGACGTTTTTATCACTAAATCTACTGCAGATACAAAAGAAACAATTGAAGTTGACGGAGTTGAGTATCCAGTTGTAAAAATGGAGATTTCAAGAACATCTCACCCTTTTTATACTGGTAAATCTAAACTTATCGATACTGCAGGACGTATTGACAAGTTCAAAACTAAATATGCAAAACACGCTAAAAAATAATAGCTGTTTTATATTGATACAAAAGCCTTCCGTTTGGAGGGCTTTTTTTGTGCGAAGATTTAACCGCTATGAATGCTAAGATTTACTCAAGGTTCGCAAAGTTTTATAAAGTTTTGCGGACTTTTGTGTTTCTTCTACATTTCGTATTAGAAAAAACTTTGCGGACTTTGCGGTAAAAAACAGCCTATATCCGCCACAGTATAAATGACACAAATAAAATATTTGTAACTTTGAACCTGATAACCAAATCAAGATTTTAACAAGTACCAAATTTATTATATATGAACTACATTCTTTTTGACGGTCCTGTCCGGAATGCTTTATTGCCTTTTACTTTTACAAGGCCCGTGGCTGATATTCTAATCGGAATTATGACGATTCGTCAAAAATGGGAAGCACGTTTGGGTTCAACCATTACTACAATTACCGAAGAATATTTGTCTGCGAAATTTCCAATGGTAGAAATGGAGGAAAATGTGATGATAAATGCTGCGTATTTACCAAATGATACGCTTGTTGAAATGATTTCTGATTTAAAGGAAAATCAGGCAATTTTTAAAGGGGATGATGTAATTGCTTTTTTTACAACTGAAAATCAGGAAGAAGTTGATTTTGATTCGTATGAAATTATTCAGTATAACGATGACTGTTTAATTGTAGAGCATACCTGGGATATTTTTTCTAAGAATGATGCTGCTATCCGCTCAGATTTTGCTTATTTGACAGAAGATAGAAAATCGCAGCCAATTCCGAAAAGTGTAAATGTTATTTCTCCTGAAAATATTTTTATTGAAGAAGGTGCAAAATTAGAGTTTGTAACCTTAAATGCCTCAACAGGTCCTATATATATAGGTAAAAATGCTGAAATTATGGAAGGAACTGTAATTCGTGGCCCTTTTGCGTTATGCGAAAATGCTCAGGTAAAACTGAATGCAAAAGTGTACGGAGCTACAACAGTTGGGCCAGGATCCAGAATAGGGGGTGAAGTTAAAAATGCTGTTCTTTTTGCAAATTCAAATAAAGGTCATGATGGGTTTCTGGGTGATTCTGTTTTAGGTGAATGGTGTAATATTGGAGCAGACAGCAATAATTCGAACCTTAAGAATAATTATGAAGAGGTAAAGTTATGGAGCTACGAAACAGAAGGTTTTGCCAAAACCGGACTTCAGTTTTGTGGTTTAATGATGGGAGATCATAGCAAATGCGGTATCAATACGATGTTTAATACCGGAACGGTTGTAGGGGTGAGTGTTAATATTTTTGGAAGCGGTTTTCCTCGTAATTTTGTTCCAAGTTTTTCATGGGGCGGAGCAGCCGGCTTTACAACTTATATTACCAAAAAAGCTTTTGAAACTGCAAAACTGGTTATGGCACGCAGAAATGTTGAATTTGATGAAACAGAAGCTGCAATCTTAGAACATGTTTTTGAAGAAACAAAAAAATGGAGAAAGGATTGATTTAATGAGATAATCAGTCAATTTGAAAATGTGATAATGAAAACCCGATAGTCTTGAAACTTTCGGGTTTTGTTTTGTTTAAGATTTTGAAAATTATCTAATTATCAAATTGACACATTTTCTAATTGCTATATTTTCTAATTAATCTATCTTTGCGGCTTCAAAAAATACTAGCTCAGAAAACGAACAATCTAAGCAGTCTAAAATCTAATGATCTAACATGATTACAGTTAACGATATTTCGGTTCAGTTTGGTGGAACTACATTATTTAGCGATGTTTCTTTTGCTATTAATGAAAATGATAAAATTGCCCTTATGGGGAAAAATGGTGCGGGAAAATCGACACTTTTAAAAATAATTGCAGGTGCAAACAAGCCTTCTACCGGAAGTATCTCGGCTCCTAAAGAAGCTGTAATCGCTTATCTGCCACAGCATCTGCTTACCGAAGATGGAGCTACTGTAATGGAAGAAGCGTCTAAAGCTTTCAGTGAGATTTTTAAAATGAAAGCTGAAATCGACGAAATCAATGAACAATTGACAGTTCGTACAGATTATGAAAGTGATGAATACATGAAACTGATCGAAAGAGTTTCTGATCTAAGTGAAAAGTTTTATGCTATCGAAGAGGTGAACTATGAAGCAGAAGTTGAGAAAATTTTAGTTGGTTTAGGTTTCGAGCGTGAAGATTTTGGACGTCAGACTTCTGAATTTTCAGGAGGATGGAGAATGCGTATTGAGCTGGCAAAGATTCTTTTAAGAAAACCAGATTTAATTTTACTGGATGAGCCAACTAACCACATGGATATTGAAAGTATTCAGTGGTTAGAAGATTTCTTACTGACTCAGGCGAAAGCAGTTGTGGTTATTTCGCACGACAGAGCGTTTGTAGATAATATTACAAACAGAACTATTGAAGTGACAATGGGAAGAATTTACGATTATAAAGCAAAATATTCTCATTACTTAGAATTAAGAAAAGACCGTCGTATTCATCAGCAAAAAGCGTATGATGAGCAGCAAAAGATGATTGCTGATAACAGGGCGTTTATTGATCGTTTTAAAGGAACTTTTTCTAAAACAGATGCGGTTCAGTCTCGTGTAAAAATGCTTGAAAAACTCGAAATTGTTCAGGTTGATGAAGTTGATACATCTGCATTACGATTAAAATTTCCTCCTGCAGCACGTTCAGGTCAATATCCTGTTGTTGTAAAAGAAATGTCTAAAGCTTATGGCGATCACGTTGTTTTTAAAGATGCCAATATTGTAATCGAACGTGGTCAGAAAGTTGCTTTTGTTGGGAAAAATGGTGAGGGAAAATCGACGATGATCAAAGCAATCATGAAAGAAATAGGTGTTGATTCCGGAAGTGTAGAAATTGGACATAATGCACAAATTGGATATTTTGCTCAAAATCAGGCGGCTTTATTAGATGAAAATGCTACGATTTTTGAAACAATCGATAGTATCGCTGTTGGAGATATCAGAACACAGATCAAAAATATTTTGGGAGCCTTTATGTTTCAGGGGGATGATATTACCAAAAAAGTAAAAGTGCTTTCCGGAGGAGAAAAAACACGTTTGGCAATGATTAAATTGTTATTGGAACCGGTTAATTTATTGATTTTGGATGAGCCTTCAAATCACCTTGACATGAAGACTAAAGATATTATTAAGGATGCACTCCGTGATTTTGACGGAACATTAATCCTGGTTTCTCACGACCGTGATTTCCTTGATGGATTAGCAACTAAGGTTTTTGAATTCGGAAATAAACGCGTAAAAGAGCATTTTGAAGATATAACAGGTTTCTTGGCTCATAAGAAAATGGATTCTATGAGAGAAATTGAAAAGTAACAATAGACTTAGTTTTCTTTTATAAAAAAAAATACCCCTAAATAGTATTTAACTTTTAGGGGTATTTTATTAATTTATGGTTTAAAGCCTTTTGGAGGATTTTCTAAATACATTTCTTGTCCAAAACGACGCATTGATTTTGAATCTTTAAAATAAGGAAGAGTTTGGCTTTTATCAGTTTGTATTCTTTTTGAAGTTGAACCTGTAATTTTTGAGATTGCCAAATTTAATAAAGGTTCAGATGGGTCGCCTAAAATGCCATAGCTGCTAACGTATTCATATTGCTGATAAGTTGGTTGTAAGCCCTGTGTATAATCTCCAAAATTGGCTGAATTTGATATTTTGAAAACTAAAGGTTGCATTGCATATTTATGAGTCGGGTTTACTTTTGTTTTTGTTAAGCTTTCAGAATCATAAAGCGTGTATGAGCCGACATTTTTACCCGTAGTGACATCGCCAATTTGAATTATATTAATATATGGTTTTAAGCCGTTAATGACTAACTCGCTTGCAGAAGCAGTACTTTCTGTTGTGATAACATATAATGTGTTTAATTTTAAGCTGTTGACAGCATTTCCGTCAAATGATGATATAAATCGATCATTTAGGGACTCTAATTCTGAACTGCTTAGAGCATTCATCTGTTTGGAATTAAATTGTGTTTTTGCGAAAATATCATTTGGGAATTGCCCCGTTATCATACTTGCTAATCTAATTGAAGAGCGAACAGAACCACCGCCATTGTACCTTAAATCTAAAACTAAATCGGTAACTCCTTCTGATTTAAATTTTCCAAAAACCAGATTCAGTTCGTTGTCATATTCTGCATAAAAGCCATTATACATTAAATATCCAATTTTATGACTTCCTGAGGTTATTGTTTTATTGATTAAGATTGGGTTTTCTTCTAAAGTGGTTTTTGTTAATGCAACAGATTTACCATTTAAAACAAAGGAATTGTTGTTGAAATCAGCTAAATTTAAAGTGTAACTATCTGAATCCAGTAACAATTTTTCATAATTTGAAATTGTGAGCGGTGTTCCGTTAACACTCGTAAAAAGGTCTCCACGTTTAATCTCTTTCTTCGAAGCATCTGAGTTAGGGATAATATAACGTACGTAGCCTACTAAATTGTCAGATCCTGTTGACTGTCTGCTTAATCTAAAATCAATACCACTGTTTTTTGTAATTCCGTTTAATTCCTGTTCCAAAACAGTGTAATCGTTCACGATCCAGCTAAAACGGTCAATAGCGTCTCCGTTTGGATACTTGCTTTCAGGTTTGTTTAATAAATCTTCAAATAAATCTTCTGGTTTTGAATATCCTTTCAAAAATGAATCAAGGGCATTTTGGTCTGCAAAACGGTTGTCCGCCAAGTTAGGCACATCAGCTTGCCATAAGTAAACTTCATTTAGTCCTCTCCATATAAAATTATTTACTTGCAGGTCTATTGGAGTCGCTACATCATCATTGTCTTCACAGGCCTGCAGGCTAAAAGCTGCCAAAAACAATAAAACTAAATTCTTTGATATTCTTTTCATGCAAAATAGGGTTTCATATTGTATCAATATAAAAGTAGTATCTTTAGTTTTAACTTTAATAAATTGCAGCATTTTTTTTGATAATATATTTCAATTTGATTGTAACAAAAATAATAGTGGCTCGTCTTGACTATATAAGCTAACGAAAAACGTAATAATTTATGAACCAAAATGTGTTTATAGAATTAGTAAATCCCTTTAAAGACAAAGTTTTTCGTCTGGCAAAACGATTGCTTACGAGTACTGAAGAGGCAGAAGATGCTACTCAGGAGGTGATGGTTAAATTATGGAGTAAAAAAGATAGCTTAAATACCTATAATAATGTTGAAGCCGTGGCAATGACCATGACAAAAAATTATTGTCTGGATCAGCTAAAGTCTAAAAGAGCAGATAATCTTAAAATTGTGCACAATAATTTTACAGATCGTGAAGCTCGATTGGATAAAAAACTGGAAGACTCAGATAGTTTGGAATGGGTTGAGAAAATAATAAATCAAATGCCGGAACAGCTTCAGGTATTAATTCAGTTGCGTGATGTTGAACAATATGAATTTGAAGAAATTGCCAAAATTGTAAATATGAATGAAACTGCAATTCGGGTGGCACTTTCAAGAGCCAGAAAAAAAATTAGGGAATCAATGCTTAATGCACACAGTTATGGAATTAAATAAAATAGAAAATATATTAGAAAAATACTTTCAGGGAGAAACAACTATTGCTGAAGAAAACGAGTTAAAAGAATATTTTTCTTCGCCCGATGTTGCGCAGCATTTGGAGCAATACAAGCCTGTGTTTGGTTATTTCTCTCAGGTAAAAGAACAAAAATCGGCGTATGAAATTCCACTACAATCTAAGAAACGTAAAGTAGCGTGGTTATCGATTGCGGCATCAGCAGTTCTTTTACTGGGTATAGGAACTTACTTTTTTGTTAGCGAACAAAATAACAGATCTGAAATGGCTTCGCAAACAGAATTAGGAACCTATGATGATCCCGAAGAAGCCTTAAAAGCAACGCAAAAAGCTTTGGCTTTATTATCAAAGAATGTTAATGTGGGTATAGAAAGTGTACAATACATTAATGAATACGAACAATCAAAAAACAAGATCTTTAAACAATAATTAAATCCGATAAAAATGAAATCAGCAATTCATAAATACATGCAGGAAAATGAAAATAGCATGACAAAAAAAATCATTTTGACATTTGTCTTTGTTTTGATTAGTCAGTTTTTTTATGCACAAAGTGCTTTTGATAAATATGACGGTCAGGATGATGTGACGTCTGTAATTGTAAACAAAAAAATGTTTGATATAATGAGTAAAGTAAAAGTTGATCCTTCTGATAAAGAAACTCAGCAGTATATGAGTCTTATTAAAAAGCTGGACAACTTGAAGGTGTTTACAACCAGTAATCCAAAAGTAGAAGCAGATATGAAACTTTCGGCAGATAAATACATCAAATCTGCGAGCTTAGAAGAATTAATGCGTATTAACGATAGTGGTAAAAATGTAAAAATCTACGTTAAATCCAGTGCAAACGATACAAAAATAAAAGAGTTATTTATGTTTATTGATGGTGCGAAAAATGAAGAAACTGTTTTGTTGTCTTTAACAGGGAACTTTGATTTAAACGAAATTTCGGTTTTAACAGATAAAATGCAGCTTCCTGGAGGTTCTGATTTAAAAAAGGCTTCTAAAAGCAAAAAGTAGTATGAAAAGCAATGTTGTTACTTTAATTTTTCTGGGTTTACTAGCTTTGACAAGTTGTAATTCTGAACCTTCATTGCAAAAGTATTTTGTAGAAAACTCTGAAAAGAAAAATTTTATTGCGCTGGATATTTCTCCCGGTATTTTAAATATTGATCAGACAAAATTATCTACAGAACAAGCTGAAGCTTTAAATTCTTTTGATAAAATGAATATTTTGGCTTTCAAAGCAAATGATAAAAATCAAACAGAATTTGAAGCAGAAAGGGTAAAGATAAAAGGTATTTTGAAAAGCCCTAAATATCAGGAATTAATGAAGGTGGGGTCTGGTAAAGATGGTGCTACAATAAGTTTTGTAGGTACTGATGAAGATATAGAAGAATTTGTAATTTTTGCCAACCGAAAAGAAAATGGTTTTGCTGTGATCCGTGTTTTAGGAAAAAATATGAATCCGAATAATATTATGATTTTAATGTCTGTTTTACAAAATTCTAAAATAAACATGGAACAGTTAAAGCCTTTAGAGAAGTTGCTTGAAAAATAATACATCTTACTTTTACAATAGAAAGCTCCAATTTATTGGGGCTTTTCTTTTTACAATAATGCAGATAATACTTACTAATTTGATTCTGGATTTATTTTTTGATTAATCAAAATTAATTACATTTACCAAATGAGATTACAAAAAAAAACAAAAATCAAAATCTCAAATTTAATTAAACCAGAATTAATATGATACAAAAAACTTCAAATGCTTTTATCGCAGCATCTTGGGTAGCGCTTGGTGCAGGAACAATCGGTTTTATTGTTGGACTTGCCAGAGCAGAAATGTTATTAAACGAAAAAGGATATTATTTTACCGTTTTAATGTTCGGGCTTTTTGCCGTTGTTTCATTGCAGAAAAGTGTAAGAGACAGACTTGAAAATCTTCCTGTAACTGATATTTATTACGGAATTTGCTGGTTCGGAACATTGCTTTCAATTGTGCTTTTAGTTGTAGGATTATGGAATGCTACAATTTTGCCAAGCGAAAAAGGTTTCTACGCATTTGCTTTTTTATTAGCATTGTTTGGAGCTATTTCAGTTCAAAAAAACACCAGAGACAACATGAACTTTGGTCAAGGAGAATAACATCAAATTGATTTAAAAATAAAAAAAGCTCCAATGAAAAATTGGAGCTTTACTTTTATAATAGAACCTGAGATTATTTACTCAAATACATTTTTCTTCTGGAGTACAATTCGTAGAATTGATCGTCTTTTAAGTCATCAATAAACAAGATGCTTTCTCCTGTCGATTTCATTTCAGGTCCTAATGCTTTGTTTACATTCGGGAATTTGCTGAAAGAGAAAACCGGTTGTTTGATTGCATAACCGTTTAATTGTGGGTTAAAATCAAAGTCAGTTACTTTGTTATGACCTAACATTACTTTTGTAGCGTAGTTTACATAAGGCTCTCCGTAAGCTTTTGCAATAAACGGAACCGTTCTGGAAGCTCTCGGATTTGCCTCGATAATGTAAACTGTATCGTCTTTAATCGCAAACTGAATATTGATCAAACCAACAGTTTTTAAAGCTCTTGCAATTTTATGCGTATGATCTTTAATTTGCTGCATTACAAATTCTCCTAAGTTGAAAGGAGGTAATGTTGCGTTACTATCTCCAGAGTGAACTCCGCAAGGTTCGATGTGTTCCATGATTCCGATGATGTACACATTTCCATCAGCATCACAGATCGCGTCAGCTTCGGCTTCAATTGCTCCGGCTAAGTAGTGATCTAGTAATAATTTGTTTCCTGGAATTGCTTTCAATAAATCGATAACATGCTCTTCAAGCTCTTTTTTGTTGATTACAATTTTCATTCCCTGACCTCCTAATACATAAGAAGGACGAATTAAAAGCGGGAAATCTAAAGTATCTGCCAATTTTGAAGCTTCATCAGCTGTTTCAGCGATTCCGAATCTTGGGAAAGGAATGTTTAATTCAGTCAATAAGTCTGAGAATCTTCCTCTGTCTTCTGCTAAGTCAAGTGCGTCGAAACTAGTTCCGATAATTTTTACTCCGTATTTAGAAAGTTTGTCAGCTAATTTCAAAGCCGTTTGTCCACCCAACTGAACGATTACACCTTCTGGTTTTTCGTGTTGGATAATATCATAAATATGCTCCCAGAAAACGGGTTCGAAGTATAATTTATCAGCTGTATCGAAATCTGTAGAAACCGTTTCAGGATTACAGTTAATCATGATTGTTTCGTAACCACATTCTTTCGCAGCTAAAACTCCGTGTACACAAGAGTAATCAAACTCGATTCCTTGTCCAATTCTGTTTGGCCCAGAACCTAAAACAATTACTTTCTTTTTATCTGTTACAATACTTTCGTTGTCAACAAAACGTTCTCCGTTAGCTTTTTCAATTTCAGCTTCAAAAGTAGAGTAGTAGTAAGGTGTTAATGCTTTAAATTCAGCCGCACAAGTGTCAACCAGTTTGAATACACGGTTGATTTTTTGTTCCATACGCAAAGCGTGAACTTCGCTTTCTAAACAACTCATCATGTGTGCTAATTGTCTATCTGCAAAACCTTTTTGTTTCGCCTCAAGCAATAATTCCTTTGGAAGATTTGAAACTTTGTAGTTTGAAATTTCTTTTTCTAAGATATAAAGCTCCTCGTATTGTTTCAGGAACCACATATCGATTCTTGTAATTTCATGAATGGTACTTAATGGAATTCCCATTGCGATAGCATCATAAATTACAAAAACACGATCCCAGCTTGCATAAGTTAG
Source organism: Flavobacterium calami (assembly GCF_038290035.1). Classification (NCBI taxonomy): domain Bacteria; kingdom Pseudomonadati; phylum Bacteroidota; class Flavobacteriia; order Flavobacteriales; family Flavobacteriaceae; genus Flavobacterium; species Flavobacterium calami. Next base: position 48,186 of record NZ_JBBYHS010000014.1, on the reverse strand, counting down.
TTTCTCGATAATTTGTTCGTAATTCTTGTAGCCTTTTCCGTCAGCACCTAAACCGTTTCTCTTAATCTCTAGAGATTGAGTTGCTTTGTGAAGTGCTTCCTGGAAAGAACGTCCAATTCCCATAACTTCACCCACAGATTTCATCTGAAGACCTAAAGTTCTGTCTGAACCTTCAAATTTATCGAAGTTCCAACGAGGTATTTTTACGATTACGTAATCTAAAGTTGGTTCGAAAAGAGCCGAAGTCGATTTTGTAATTTGGTTTTGCAATTCATCTAAGTTGTATCCTAAAGCTAGTTTAGAAGCAATTTTTGCAATTGGATATCCGGTTGCTTTTGATGCCAAAGCAGAAGAACGAGACACACGAGGATTGATCTCGATTGCTACGATATCTTCTTTTTCGTCTGGAGAAACTGCGAATTGTACGTTACATCCTCCTGCAAAGTTTCCGATACTTCTCATCATCAAAATTGCGTAGTCACGTAATTTTTGGAAAGTGGTATCAGATAATGTCATTGCCGGAGCAACTGTAATCGAATCTCCAGTATGGATTCCCATTGGGTCCATGTTTTCGATCGAACAGATAATTACAACGTTGTCATTTTTATCTCTTAAAAGCTCTAATTCGTATTCTTTCCATCCCATCAAAGCTTTGTCGATCAAAACTTCGTGAATTGGAGACGCTTCAAGACCTCTGGTTAAAAGCTCATCAAAATCTTCTTTTTTGTAAACCACAGCTGCTCCGGTTCCTCCAAGTGTAAACGAAGGACGAATTACAAGCGGGAAGCCAAATTCCTGAGCAATTTCTTTTCCTTCAAGGTAAGAAGTAGCTGTTTTTGCAGGCGCCGTTGGAACCTTAATTTTTTCTAAAAGCTGTTTAAACTGCTCTCTGTCCTCAGTAATATTAATTGCATTTACATCAACACCGATTAATCTTACCCCGAAATCCTGCCAGATTCCTTTTTCTTCAGCTTCCAAACACAAGTTCAAAGCAGTCTGACCTCCCATTGTTGGTAAAACAGCATCAATTTGCGGATGTTCCTTAAGAATTTCAATAATCGATTTTGTTGTTAAAGGTTTCAAATAAATATGATCGGCCATAGATGGGTCGGTCATAATTGTTGCTGGGTTCGAGTTAATCAAGATAACCTCAATTCCTTCTTCACGAATCGAACGAGCAGATTGAGATCCTGCATAATCGAATTCGCAAGCCTGGCCAATAACAATAGGTCCTGAACCTATAATTAAAACTGATTTTATTGATGTGTCTTTAGGCATTTTATATGTATTGTGTAGTTATTTACGATTTTAAAAAACGATTCTAGTGTGCTATAAACTAGAATGTTGAGAAAATTTTTACCGACAAGGTATAAAAAAAGGCGATACTAAAAAAGTAATCGCCTTATGTATGTTTATACAAACATTATTTTTTGTGTCTAGGTTCGCTAGAAACAGTTAATTTATGTCTTCCTTTTGCTCTTCTACGCGCTAGAACTTTTCTTCCATTCGCAGAAGCCATTCTGTCCATAAATCCGTGCTTATTTCTTCTTTTTCTTTTCGATGGTTGAAATGTTCTTTTGCTCATTGCTTTGTATCTTTAAAAATGGTATCTAATTAACTCTTTCTTGGTTTTGGATATCGTTGTTCAAAAACCGAGTGCAAATATACAAAGACTTTTTTTTCTGGCAAGTAGTTTTATAAAAATATTTTTAATTCCTTTTGCTATCTTTGCAATCACAAATATACATCTATTATGTTTAACAAAATTATAAAACTTATTTTAGCCGGACTTCTTGTAGTTGCTGGTATTTATCTAATTACTGATGACTATACAGGAAATGGAATTTTTCTTATTTTATTATCAGCAATTCCAGTTTTTCTTTATTTCAAAAACGAATTTATCCTTTTAGCATTCCTTAAATTAAGAAAACAAGATTTTGAAGGCGCTAAAAAATGGCTGGCATACATCAAAAATCCTGAGACAGCATTGGTGAGAAAACAACAGGGATATCTAAATTATCTGCAAGGAATCATGTTATCTCAGACTAATATTAATCAGGCTGAAAAGCATTTCAAAAAAGCAATCGAACTTGGATTGTCAATGGATATGGATTTAGCCGTTGCGAAACTAAACCTTGCCGGAGTTGCAATGTCCCGCAGAAGAAAACTGGAAGCGACTAATTTATTAAACGAAGCTAAAAAATTAGACAAACAGGGAATGCTGAAAGACCAGATTTCTATGATGAAGGAACAAATGAAGAAAATTTAAATTTTCTAAAATTACAATATTCTAAATTCCAAATTCCAAAATGTGAGTTTGGAATTTTTTTTGAGCTGTTTCCTGCTATCCGCTTGTATCTTTTATGGCGAACACCACCATAAAAGGATGCCGCTGCCTATCAGGGCTATGAGAATATGTTTGTAAGAAAACCTTTTTAAGTTATTGACTTAAAATAGGAGGAGCTGGCATTAAAACCATTTTATTAATTTCACTTAAATCAATTTTTTTATTTGTTTTAATAAAAACATGATTGTTTTTAATTACATCCAATGATTTTCCAAAACGCCAAAATTGATCAGGTCCATTACTGTGCATTTTGAGTTTTTTGGATTGTTTTCCATTTTTTAATACAAATGCATTAGTTTGTCCGTCTTCAATCAAGTTATTTTCAAAAGTTTCCTCTTTTGGAAAAGTTATAGTATCTAATATGGTTTGAATTCTTTCTTTTTCATCTTCGCCAAGAATTGTGAAAGATGTTTCTTCTTTGTATCCATACACATTGACATAGTAAAGCGTGTCAGAAGAATTGAACTTCAGATAATAGGACTCGCGAATATTCCATTTAAAAAAAGTAAAATCGTAATCCTTCATAGGAGATTTGCATCCTGATAAAATTAAAATCAAAGCTACTATACAGATTCTCATCTTTTTGAATTTCTTTATGGAGATACTTGTCAAGATCCCTCGTCCCTCGGGATGACAAGATTGTGGTTAAAACTTGGAATTTGGAATTTCTAAATTTAGAATTTTAAGATTCCAATATAATCGAAGGCAAATTTTCATTGAGCCATTTGTATTTATTCAAAATCATAATGTGTGTACCGCCTTTTACAACAATACATTTATTGATGTATTTTATAGGGAAAACATCATCCTGGTCGCCATGAATATGAATTACTTTTTCGTCTATTTGGTTTCTGTCCCACAATATTACAGACTCGACAGCCCATTGTAAATAATTCAAATCGCGGACAGCTAAAAACTTCTCATACAATTTGATGCGTTTATTGACTTTTTCTCCAAAGGAATATTTGGCAAGATTCTCAATGTTTAAAATGAGCTTCATCGGGATGAGTTTGTAAGCTTTTGTAGTTTTTCCGATTTTCATTCTTCTTGGGAATTCCGCATTACTTCTGACGCTCGAAATAATAATTACTTTTCGGGCTTCGATATGTCTGGCCATTTCCTGAACTAATATTCCTCCAAAAGAGACACCTATTAAAACAGGGTTTTCATGTTTAATGTTTTTTGTAATTCGAAGTGCGTAATCCGATAATGATTCTTTTGGTTTTGGAATTTCCCATTCCAGAAGAAACATTTCAAAAAGAGTCTCATCTAATTTAATTCTTTCAAAAATGGTAGGACTGGCAGCTAATCCAGGCATAAAATAAACAGGAATCTTGCTCATTTGCAAAAAGTTTTAATTGCAGAATTTTTAAGCTAAAATTACCTTTTTTATCAATATGCAAAACAATATTGTTATTGAATTATTCACTGAAATTAATAAAATGGTAAAATCATAAGTATGATAGATTGAAAAATAATTTCATATTGATAATCAAATGATTAACTTTGCAGTCCAAATTGCCTGAGTTTATTATTCTGAAGAGGAATTGAGACCGGGTATCGCCCTGAATTTATTTTTAAACCTGCTAAAAAACATGATCATTATGGAATCTATTGAAACTACTATGGTAATCAAAGACAATGCTTTTGCAAGACAATTTGAAACCTTAGTGCCCGAAGGATTACTTTCTGTTGAATATTCATTTCAGGAAAAGAAAATATTTCTAACTAAAATCAATACGCCTGAAGGATATGACAATCAGGCGATAATTGATGTTTTACTCGGAAATATTATGGGACTTATTGAAGAGAAAAAACTCAGAGTGGTGCCGATTCATCCGAAAATTGTTTCTTTTTTCAAAAAAAATCCAAAATACAAAGAATTGCTTCCGCCGGGAATCAGGATTTAAAAATAGCCAATTAATCGGAGCCACAATCCGCCAATTACCATATAGATAAAGAGCATAACCAGTCCGGTTATTAATCCTTTGACCCACCAGCTTTTCAGGTCGACATAACCGCTTCCGAAGAAAACTGGTGCAGGTCCGTGTCCGTAATGGGTTAAAGTTCCGTAAAGAGATCCTACGAAACCGAGCATAAAGGCGAGAAGCAAACCAGGTATCCCGATGGAAATTCCTACTCCCAGCAAAGCTGCGTACATGGCGGCTACGTGCGCAGTTGCGCTTGCAAAAAGATAGTGGCTGAAAAAGTATACCAATATTATGATAGGAAAAGCCATTTGCCAGCTTAAACCTCCAATTTGCTCTTTTACTAAATCGCTAAACCAGCCAATAAATCCTAATTCATTTAGCGAACTTGCCATCATGACTAAAACGGAGAACCACACTATGGTATCCCATGCACCTGTCTCAGCTTTTACGTCATCCCACGTTAAAACTGAAGTCAAAAGAAGAATGACCAATCCAATGAAAGCAGTTGAGGTAGCGTCAATTGAAAACAAATCACCCGTCATCCAGAGGAACAGTAAAATAAAAAATGTTAGGAGCATCATCCATTCGTTGCGGGATATGGCTCCCATTTCTTTTAATTTCTGAGCAGCAAATTGTGGTGCATCCCCAGTTTTTTTGAGTTCCGGCGGATAAATTTTATACAATACAAACGGAATTACAAAAAAAGCTACCAAGCCGGGAACAATTGCAGCTATTGCCCAGGAAATCCAGCTAATTTTGATCCCTAAATTAAGTGCAAATTTTTGACACATTGGATTACTTGCTGTACCAGTCAAAAACATTGAAGAGGCGATTAAATTGGCATTGTAACAATTCAAAGTAAGATATGCTCCCAGTTTTCTGTGTGTTTCCGGCTGATCAGGCATGGAGCCAAAACTCATTGACATTGATTTCATAATTGGATAAACAATTCCGCCGCCTCGGGCAGTATTGCTGGGAACGGCAGGAGCCAAAACCAAATCGGCCAATCCCAGTCCGTAAGCTAATCCAAGAGAGCTTTTGCCGAAAATCCTAACGAATAAAAAGGCGATTCGGTTTCCTAAACCAGTTTTGATAAATCCTCTTGCAATGAAAAATGAAATTCCGATAAGCCAGATTACTTTATCCCCAAAACCTCTTAGAGCCAGTGTGATTGATTTTCCGGGATCTCCGGGTGCCAAAACCTGTGATAAAGCGGTTAAGGCAATTGCAATCATGCACATGGTGCCCATAGGAGCTGCTTTTAAAATAATTCCCAAAATAGTAGCTACAAAAATGGCAAATAAATGCCAGGCTTCTGTTTTAACACCTTCTGGTGCGGGAATCAGCCATATTGCGATTCCGATTGCAAAAGTAATCAGGGTTTGCGTAATTTTTATTTCTTTCATAATAAAACAAGAATTAAGTTAAATTAAAATTTGAATTGCAATTGAAATAAATGATTTATAACTACTTCCGGGATTTTCCGGCCTGTTGGTTTTTGAATTATTTTCTTTTTGTCCAGGCACCAGTATTTGAAAAGGTATTGTCAAAATGAAAGATAGGTATTAGTGAATTCAGATTTTTTAAAATAAGCTTTAGTGGTAATTAGCTAAAAATCAGTATCAATAATAGATCTAATATACTGAAAAAAAGTATGTTGTGTGAAAAATATTCGTAAAATTTGGATTGTAAAAAACACAAAAAAGGCTTCCATTAACTGAAAGCCTTTTTTTCCAAAAACAATTTAAAAAAACAAAATTAACTAATTGATGATTATTTTTTTTATGGTTTTTTTCTCCTGAATATTCAGTTCAAACAAATATGTTCCAGGAATTATATCAGAAACGGTAATTTCGTTATAGTTTGCTTTAGGTAGTTTTTTTATCACTTTTCCGGTAATGTCTAAAATGGTTATGTCGGTTTCTTCAGTGCTGTTTAGATAAACAATATCTGAAGCCGGGTTTGGGTATAGCATTACAGCATTAATATTAAAATCTTTATTGCCTAAAGTTTTTTGGTTAATTACACCCACACCGTTCAAATCAAAACCGCCAGATGCAAAATTGGTTGAATAGGGGTCGTTGATAATATTTCCTTTACTGTCATAAGAGGCATACAAAGGATTAATGGTTCCGATGACATCAATTATTTTGACATGTGTAATATTGTCTTTATCCAACAAAATGTTATTTGGAATATCAGACAAGTCAAAAGGAGTTCCATAGCCATTAATATATTTTCCGGCTAGATTGTTGATATATCGGCAGTCAATTCCGCTAAAAGGTCCAACCTGAGTATTAGTTTGGGTTTCACTGTGCGATGGAAATCTGAAAAAATTAACTCCATCTGAACTTACTTCAACAAAAGCCAACTCTAAAAAAGCCAACCCTGAACCATCAGTTTTAAATCCATTTTCAAAAACCGCAAAATCAAATCCTGAACCATTGGCAATCGGAGTATCAAACGTTAAGGTTGCGCTTCCTCCATCACCCAGGCATACCACGCCTGATCCGGAAGTTCCGCCTTTCATCCCGTCTGCTGGTGTTCCGGTTGAAGCCAAAGGGCTATTTGGTACAGCAATATCCTGAGGTCCTCTTACTACTGTAATTCCGGTTGCCCAGCCTATAAAAACAGCGCTGTTTTTTGCTATGGCAGTACTGCCTGTCTGATCTGCTGCCGGAGCATAAGATTGTGCAGAAATTAGCGATGATGTAAATAATAAGGTGAAAAGTAATTTTTTTATCATGGGTAGTTAATTTAAAATACCCTTACTATTGTTGGTAAGGGTATTTTTAGTTTTAGTCATTAAAGTAAAAACCGTTTGTTCCCACGCCTGTTGTTAATTCTTTCAATAACGCTCCGTTTAAATCATAAATGTAGGCTGAACCGTCTTTTGTGAAAACTCCATCAGCGATGTAAATACGATTGTCGTTTACAGCAAACCCATATACATAACCAGCCGGAGAAGCAACAATTGGCGTTGTTGAGGCTGCTGTTGCATTGATGTTAATTGCATAAACCGAACTTCCTACTGTATAATACACTTTATCATCTTCGATATCCATAAAACCAGCGCCATCTAAAGTTTCAGGGAAAGTAATTTTAGAAACCGATTTGTCAGATAATTTTACTTTTACAATTTCGCTTCTGTCTGTATAAGGCGCTCTTAAGATATAAAGTGAACCATTTTCTTCTTCGATACAGTCAGCATTTGAACCAATTTCTATTGGAGTTTCCAGTTTTTTGGTAGCGATATTTATTACTAATAATTTGGTGCTTGTAACGGGTTCTGTAATATATAATTTGCCATTTTCTAAAACCAGACGATTACCAGTTGCATTCAGATCAATTTTAGACTCATATGTGTTGGTTTTTAAGTCAATAATAGCAACATAATCGTCTGTATTACCGGGTGCATCAGCAGGAGCTCCCCAATCAGCATAAGAGTTTGCATTGGTTACATATGCTTTTCCGTCTTTTACTACACCGTATCTTGGATTTTTAAGACCCGTTTCTATTTTTGCTACCAATTTAAAGGTGTATCGGTTAACAACGTTAATTACCTGAGAACCTCCTGAAATGATATAAGCCTTATCCTCATAAAAGAAAATATTCTGAGCATATTTTCCAAGCAGGTCATCACCATTAACCGCTGTGTAGATATCTTTTGTGAAAACGCTAAAATCATCGCTTAAAAAAGAGACGGTTCCCTGATCTGAACTTCCTTCATTCAAAATAAAAACACCATTATCGTAAACTCCTTGTGGTGTGTTTGAATCGTCATCATCACTTGAACAGGAAATGAATAGAGAGGCACTAAGTGCTATTAAAAACAATTTATTAAACTTCATTATATTAAAATTTTAAGATTAAATACATATTAAAATTGCGACCCGGCATAGGTCTGTTTTCGAGACTTTCATAAGCTTCATTAAATAAATTCAGGACCTGAAAACCTAATTTGAAAGAGTTTAAAAATTTCAAATCATAATCGGCTCCGATATTGGATATCATATAATCGTTTATGATTTCATGAGGATCGTTGTCGGCTCTGGTGTAGACAAATCCGTTGTATAAAAACTGGTAATAGGCTGAAAATTTATTTCTCGAATAAGAAGCGGAAGCTGTAGCTTTGTCGAAAGGAACAAAAAAGAGCTGTTTTTTAGTGTCAATATTTTCAGAAATAGTATGCGCATAAGTGGCATTGACTGCAAAAATATTTTTACCAAATTGCTTTTTCCAGCTCAGCAAGGTTTCTGCTCCGTAACTGTTTACGTTATCTGTGTTTTGTGGAGTCCAGATACTGTTTTTACCCGGAACCCATTGCAATAAGTCTTTTATTTTAATGTAATAGAAAGTCTGGGTAAGTGTAATATTGTTAAATGTAAATACGTTTCCGATTTCAGCCTGATAGGAGCTTTCGGGTTTTAAATCACGATTTCCGCCTACTTCCCAATACAAATCATTAAAGGTTGGGATTCTGAAATTGCGTGATATATTCAACTTCAAATTGTACAACTGGCCAAATTGATAAGAAGAACCTAAAGAGAATAAAACAGGCGATTTGTAATTGTCTGTAAATTCTTTTCGAACTCCAAATTCATTTTTCCAGTTGGCAGAAATATCCTGTTTTACCAATAAAGAGGCAGAACTGATTTCGCGGGTATTGGTTCCAAAACCGCTGCCTGTTCCTGTAGTTTTGTTGTAATCTAAAATCCCGTTTATCTGGGTTGATTTAAAAAGAGTATAACCCAAACCAGCTTTTGTAATTAAGCTTTCTGTTTTTCCGTATGTATAATTATTGGTAGAGTTATCAGCATAGTACTGATAGTTTTCAAAAATGTATGCTGTTTTGAAATTCGCATTGAGTTTACCGAAATTACCATCGTATTCTAATAAGTTCCTGTTAAAACCATTGATATATTTACTTGGAGTTTCGGTTTCTGTGATTAAAGAAGTATTTCTGTCTGTGTTTGAGGTTTGGCTGTACAGTTTAAGAGTGTTTTTTGCATTTAGTTTATAGCCTAAATTGGCACTCATTGTGAAAATATTGTATTCACCATTACGGTTCCAGCGTTGTTCGCCTTTCCAGGTGTATTTGTTCACATATTTATAATCGTTTGTAGAACTGTTGTTGGAAAAACCAATCTGCGCACTCCATTTTTTGTTGGAAATATTAGTTTTGTAATTAACTCCAATTGTATTAAAGCTTCCGTAATCAAGTTTTAAATTATTCTCAAAACGATTATAAAAGTCCAAATCGTTGTTTAAATGTACCGTTCCGCCAATTGCACCGCTGCCATAAATAACGCTGCCTCCTCCGGCTTTTGCACTTACCGAATTATAATCTGAACCTGAAATTGTATTAAAATCAGTGCTGCCGTTCATTTGTGAATTGATGTTGATTCCGTTCCAGATTACGGCTGTCTGGGATGAGGTTGTTCCTCTGAAAGACACCGTAGAAAGCATTCCTCGTCCATATTCTTTAAAGTAAAGTGTGGAATTGAAGTTTAGCAAATCGGTTAGCAATGCTTTGTTTTTATTGATGATTGAATCACCGAGTTTTAGAACCGACTGGGAGCTGGAGTATTTGTTGAGGTTAATGTCTGATACAATAACTTCTTTAAGTTTCATAACAGAGTCATTCTGCGCCGAAATAATCTGGCACAAAAGCAGAAAGCAAAAAGCAAAACGTATTTTTAAAGTCATAATTTCTACACTCTTTTTCCCGAGAGTTCGATATTTGTTAATAAGGCAGGTCTCCTGGCTTGCGTCTTGCTGTTTACCTTCCCATCATACATTATGACAGTGGTTTGTAGATAACAACAAGCATTCTTTAAAAAGAACTAAGCTTACAGTTGCGGGTACAGCTCAAGATTTTCGATTTTAAATAATTTAAAATCAGTGACTTGATTCCCTTTTAATGTGTTTTTGTAATAAAAACACAACCTTAATTGGGTGCAAAGATAAAGTTAAATAAGTGTAAAATTCAAATTTGTATTTACTTTCTAATAAAAAAAGTTTTTAAAAATCTATTTTGATAACTTCTCCAAAGTCAACTTTGTTCTGAAAAGCATCTTTTAATGGAAGCCCGGAGTGATGGCATAAAAAGCTTCTTATAACACCGGCATGAGTAACAATAACCAAGGGGGAGTTTGTTTTTTTTGTCTTTTTTTCGGCTAAGAAATCACCGACTCTTTCGTGTAATTCAATGAAAGATTCCCCATTTGAAGCCTTGATTTTTACAAAATCTTCCATCCACGGATTGAGCTGCTCAGGCGGAATGTCATTCCATGGTTTTAATTCCCAGTCGCCAAAATTCATTTCTTTTAAACGATGATCTTCCTGAAAAGAAATCGTGCTGATGTTCTCCTGAATGTATTTTGCCAGAATCACACAACGTTTTAAAGGGCTCGAAAAAATCAAAGCTTCCGAGGGTAATTGAGAAAGAATATTTTCAAAAATACTATCAAAAGGTACTGCAATATCGACATCCGATTGTCCGTAACAAATTCCCTTTTCGCAAATTGTTTCGGTATGACGAATTAGATAAATTTCCATATCAAAAGAATGCTTAAATAATAAACCACTTCGCAAACCTGTTGTGTTGCACCGAGACAATCGCCGGTATAACCGCCAATCCATTTCTGAAAATAACGAGCCAGAAAATAACGGGTTGCGAAAACCGGAATTAGGACTAAAAGGATTTGATATTGAAAGCAGGAAAGTATCAACAAAGGAAGCAGCCCGAAGAAAAAGGAACCGAGAATTTCTTTCCAGCTGTAATTTTTTGCAATGGGTTTGCTTTTACTCGAAGCATCATCGCGAGAATATTCATGAGTAAAAATGATAGAAATAGCTCCGAGACGACTTACGGAGTGAGCAGAAATAAACAGCAGAAGAATTAAATAATTGTGACTAAACAACAGCAAAATAGATTCTGAAAGCAATTTGAATTTTAATAAAAATAACAGCACCAAACCAATCGCACCATATGCACCAATCGCACTATCTTTCATAATCATCAGTATTTTTTCTTTGGTCCAGCCTCCTCCAAAACCGTCACACACATCAGCAAAACCATCTTCGTGAAAAGCGCCTGTTGTTAATATTGAAGCTATGATTCCTAAAATTACAGCCGTTTCGGTTGAGATAAAAAGAGAAGAAATATAGAAAGCAAGAAATGAAATGCTTCCTACAATCCATCCAATTAAAGGGAAATAACGTGTGGCTTTGTTTAAGTATTCTGGATCGTGGTTAATGTTTTTCGGACAGGGAATCCGTGTGTAAAACATTAGACATGTAAAAAATATATGTAGTTCTTTTTTCATTTATTGAATATTTTTAAAATTGAAATTTGCAATTGATATTGACATTGCAATTTCGTCATTTCCTGCTAACTCCTGCACTCTCAAAACTGGCCATTTCGTTTAAAAAAGCTTCAGCAGATTTTAAAATTGGAAAAGCAATTGCACAGCCTGTTCCTTCGCCAAGGCGCAAATCTAAATTTAAAATTGGTTTTGCCTGCAGATAATTCAATAATTTTTGATGCGCTTTTTCAGCTGAGCAGTGGCAGAAAACAGCATTGTGAATAATAGCAGGATTTATTTTTGAAGCAATCAAAAAGGCAACGCTGCAAATAAAGCCATCAACCAAAACAATCATATTGTTATCGAAAGCCGTTAACATTCCGCTTGACATTTGTATGATTTCAAAACCTCCAAAGTAGGCGATTTGCTGCATTAATTCAGTAGAACCGGAATAATTATCGATGGCGTTTTTAAGTAAGTTTTGTTTCTGAAGTAGTTTTTCATCAACAACCCCAGTTCCCTTTCCAACACATTCTTCAATCGGAAAACCGGTTAAAACACTCATTAGAACTGAAGCTGTAGAAGTATTTCCAATTCCCATTTCGCCAAAACCAATACAGTTAGAACCATTTTGAGCAATAGTTTCTACAATTGCTTTTCCTTTTTCAAAACACAACTGCAATTCGGTTTCGCTCATTGCAGGGGCATGCAAAAAAGATTGGGTTCCTTTGGCGATTTTAGCATGGATCAGATTTGCATTCGTTGGGAAATCATAATTGACTCCCGAATCTACAATGGAGAGTTTAATATCATGCTGATTGCAGAAAACATTAATTGCAGCACCGCCTTCCAGAAAATTATGAACCATTTGTCGGGTCACATCCTGCGGATAAGCACTCACTCCATGATTTGCAATTCCGTGATCGGCTGCAAAAACCACAATATTCGGGTTGATTATTTTGGGATTTAAAGTTTTAAAAACCTTTCCTATTTGAAAAGCTAACGTTTCTAAAGTGCCTAAAGCGCCAACAGGTTTGGTTTTAGAATCTATTTTTTCCTGTAAAAGTCTGCTGAAATTTGTTGTGTTTTCAGTCTCAGGTTGAGTTTTTAAAACAAAATCTGAGACATTGTTTTCAATAACAGTTTTAATTTCGCTACAATTCGGTGTTTCAGATTTTTGTTTCCAGTGTAGTTGCTGCAACATAGGCTGATTGTCGTAATTGGTTGCGGGTTTTCCAATGCAGAAATAACCCAGAGGCTCAATGCTTTCGGGTAAATCAAGTATTTTTTTAAACTGGTAATAATTCAAAATCGAAACCCAGCCCATTCCATAGCCTTGTTCTGTAAGCGAAAGCCAGATGTTTTGCGCTGCACAAACCGAGCTGAATTTTACCGCTTCATTGCTTCCAACGGTTCCAATCGTAAACTGATTGAGGACAGATCTGTCGTAAGCAATGATGAGACCAATTGGAGCTTCCTCGATTGCTTCCAGTTTTAAGGATTTATAATGTTCCTTTTGTTCCGGATTATCAGTAAGTTCCTCAGCCTTTTTGTTATAATCCAAAAACAGATTTTTAACAGTGCTTTTTACTTCTGCGTCTTTTATGATATAATATCTGGTAGCATCTGTTAATCCTACTGAAGGCGCCCAATGTCCTGCCTGCAAAGCTTTTTCAATTACTTCATCAGGAACTTCATCAGCTGTAAAGTGGCGTGTGTCGCGGCGTGATTTTAATATGTCGTCTAGATTACTCATTTTCAAAAAAATCAATTTCAATTTCAATTTCAAAAATCAATTGCAATTTCAATTGCAGTTTAAAAAATCAATTACAATTTCAAAAGTCAATTCAATACAAAAACAATTATAATAATCCTGATGTTTGAATTTATGTAAAGTTAAGACAACACTAAGGAATTTGGAATTTTAAAATTTGGAATTTCTTTATTTATATTGACTTTTGAAATTGCCATTGAAATTGCCATTGATTTTTGTTATTGAAATTTGTCACCCTTTTATTTTGACAGGAATGCCCGAAACCATCAAAACCACTTCATCAGCATTTGAAGCCAGAAACTGATTCATCCAGCCTTGCAGTTCTGTAAATTTTCTTCCAATGTGCGTGTCGGCATGAACACCCATCCCGATTTCGTTTGTTACAATGATTAGGTTGGTGTTTGGCTGACGGGCAATTTTTTCAAATTCAGTTTTAGCTTCTTCCAGTGATAATGCAACATCATTCTTGGTATCAACAAAAAAGTTGGTTAGCCAGAGGGTTACACAGTCAATTAAAGCTGTTTTGCCAGAAAAATCAATTTCACTCAAATATTTTTCTTTTTCAATATTGCTCCATCGCTCATCGCGTTCCTGTTGGTGGCGGTCAATTCGGTTCTGGAAATCATCATCCCATTTTCTGGCCGTTGCCACATAGATTGGAGTGTCTGAAAGTTGTAAAGCCAGATTTTGGGCATAACTGCTTTTTCCCGATCGTTCGCCTCCGGTAATTAAGTAAATCATAATTTATAATGTAAAATGTGTAATGTAATTTGTGAAAAGCGAGATGTAAAAGAATGGTTTTAGTTGTAAATTCAATCTTCACAAATTTAACAAATCACATTACATCTAAACGATTAATAAGGACAATGACGGCAGGCATTCCCGCAACAGGTTCCTCTTTTTAAGTGAAACCAGGGTTTGAATACATAATTGCCATTTTCTACATAGTAGTCAATATCTTCAATTAATTTTTCAGTTTTTGGTAAAGATATGGCTTTATTTTGAAGTGCTTTTTTAGGGGTGATTGTTTCGACATAAGCATCGATTTTGTCAATACATGCTTCTTTGAAACATTCCGGGCAAAGACAGTCTCCTCCTTCTGAAAGATTAAAAATAGGGGGAAAATCATTACACCAGCAACTATTTTCTACTGAAATATTTCCACAACTAAAAGGAGATTCACAGCTTGAACAAACTTTTGTTTTTATACCATTCATAAAATATGCAAAAATGTGTTTGTTTAAATTTGTAAGAATAAAGATAAACAAAAAAAAATAAATTACGTTACCTTTGTCATTATTGATAAGGGAACAATAATCGTGAACAATAACAATGCCATATCCCCTGAAATAACTGACCTTAACATGAAACATTTTTTTTTCAATTTTATTTTTATCATACCTTTTTTTCTTCTGACAGGATGTAAAAAAAATGAAACCACAGAAGTTACAACTTCTAAAATTCCTCAAAATAGTATCGAATATGCTTCAGGGCTTTCTATTGTAAAACACGAAGGATATTCGGTTGTAACGGTTTCAAATCCATGGCCGGAAGCAAATAAGGATTTTAAATATATTTTGAAAGAAAAAGACGCTCAAGTGCCAGATAGCCTTCAGAATTTCACAACAATTAATGTTCCTTTGAAATCTGTGGTGGTAACTTCAACAACCAACATTCCGTTTCTCGAAATGCTGGATGTCGAAAACAAACTGACGGGCTTTCCGCATACGGATTATATTTCTTCTGAAAAAACAAGAGCCTTAATTGACAAAGGTTCTGTTAAAAATGTTGGACAAAACGAAAAATTAAATATTGAGCAATTAATAGAATTGTCCCCGGATCTGATTGTGACTTTTGGAGTAGATAATAACAATCCGATGCTGGATAATCTGAAAAAAAGTGGTTTGAATGTTTTAATTCAGGGTGACTGGATGGAACAATCTCCTCTGGGAAAAGCAGAATGGATTAAACTGTATGGGGCTTTATTCGGGAAAGAAGAAAAAGCAAAAGAATTGTTTGATAAAATCGTAGAAAGCTACAATGAGGCAAAGAAATTAGTTGCCGGTAAACCTGCCAGTTCAACAGTTTTATACGGCTCCATGTACGAAGATGTATGGTATGTGGCCAAAGGAAATAGCTGGGTTGCTCAATTTATGAATGATGCTCAGGCCAATTATTTATGGTCTGATCTGAAAGGGACAGGAAGCCAGGGATTGTCGTATGAAAAAGTGCTGGACAAAGCGAAAACGGCAAATGTCTGGATCGTGACAGGGTCATTTAAAACCTTAGACGAATTGCAGAAAGCGAATCCGCATTACAGCGAATTTGACGCTTTTAAAAACAAAACGGTTTATACGTTAGAAAGTAAATTTGGCGCTACCGGAGGAACTGTTTATTATGAATTATCTCCAAGCCGTCCGGATTTGGTACTGAAAGATTACATTAAAATCTTTCATCCGGATATACTTCCAAGTTATGAGTTTACTTTTGCAACCAAACTGAATTAAATTGGCGAACAAAAAAAGAAATACCATTTTATTTTTCATTTTGGCTTTAGGGCTTTTGCTAATGTTTTTTATGAGCATTAGTCTGGGCTCTGTGAGTATTCCATTTAAAGACGTCTATACAAGTTTAACCGGAGGTGAAGCCAGTAAATCGACTTGGGAATATATTATAATTAATTACCGTCTGCCCAAAGCCATTACAGCAATTCTAGTTGGGACAGGACTTTCGATAAGCGGTTTGCTGATGCAGACTTTATTTAGAAACCCATTGGCAGGACCGTATGTTTTAGGATTAAGTTCGGGAGCCAGTTTAGGTGTGGCGTTTGTAATTTTGGGAGCGGGATTTTTACCTTATTTTCTAAAAGTAATCGCCTTGTCATCTTACGGAATCGTTTTGGCATCTACTTTAGGAAGCACGCTTGTTTTATTGTTGGTTTTGTTGGTTTCCCAAAGGTTAAGAGATACAATGGCAATTTTAATCGTTGGGTTGATGTTCGGTAGTTTTACCACGGCAATTGTAAGTGTTTTAACTTATTTTAGTACGGCTGAGCAGCTTCAGAAATTTACTTTCTGGTCGTTGGGAAACCTCGGGAATCTTTCATGGAACTCCATTTGTGTTTTAGCGTTTTCTGTATGTTCTGGTCTGGTTTTAAGTGCCGGAAGTATTAAGCCTCTGAATGCTTTATTATTAGGTGAAAACTATGCAAAAAGCATGGGGCTGAATTTAAAAAAAACACGATTGGTAATCATTTTTGCAACCAGTATTTTATCAGGAAGCATCACCGCATTTGCGGGTCCCATAGCATTTATAGGATTAGCAGTTCCACATATCGCAAAACTCACATTTCAGACCAGCGATCATAAGATTTTGTTTTGGAGCACATTGCTTTTTGGGGCTATTATTGTGTTATTCTGCGATATCGTTTCGCAAATGCCGGGCTTTGATGTTACGCTGCCGATTAATGCTATTACATCTATAATTGGGGCTCCGGTTGTAATTTGGCTATTGGTTCGAAAAAGAAATTTTCAATAATTATTTCTGGCAAAAAAACTCAGAATCTTAGCATCTTAGTAACTCAGAACCTTTAAAAAATGAAAAACATCTTATCAACTTCAAATTTAAATATTGGCTACAAATCCAAAAAAGGTGTTACGACCATTGCTGAGAATCTGAATTTAAATTTAGCATCAGGAAAGTTAATTTCCTTAATTGGAGCAAACGGAATAGGGAAATCAACTTTGCTGAGAACGATAACAGGGATCCAAAAACCGTTGTCAGGAAATGTTTTTCTGAATGATAAAAATATTTCAGATTATAAACCTTTGGATTTAGCTCAAAACCTAAGTTTGGTTTTAACTGAGAAACTGCCTCAAAGTAATCTTTCGGTTTTTGAACTGGTGGCTTTAGGCCGTCAGCCTTATACCAATTGGGTGGGAACTTTGACTTCCGAAGATATTGTAAAAGTAAACGAAGCTTTGGCATTAACTCAAATTACACATTTAGCAAAAAAGAAACATTTTGAAATCAGTGACGGACAACTACAAAAAGTTTTGATTGCGCGAGCCTTAGCGCAGGATACACCATTGATTATTTTAGACGAACCAACAACACATCTTGATTTACTGCACAAAGTTTCATTATTCAAATTGCTGAAAAAGCTCACAGAAGAAACTCAAAAATGCATTTTGTTTTCAACTCATGATATCGATCTTGCCATTCAGCTCAGTGATGAAATGATTATTATGACACCCGAAATGGTGGTGCAGGATGAACCTTGCGATTTAATTTTACAAGGAAGTTTTGCAACATTATTTAAAGACGAACATATTGTTTTTGATGCCGAAAAAGGAAAGTTTATTGTGAGTTAGAGAATATCATTTTCTCTCTTAAATCTATTTCGGTGAATAGTGAGAGCTATACTTAGCTCACTTACGTCTGTACTAAACCCGGCAAGATTAAATTTCATTATCTGGCTTGGTTCAATAATATGATAGATAAAGTATGTTGTGTCGTCATTTCTGTTTTCATTATCGATCCAAACAGCTCTTTCGTTTTCAATATTACTCCATGGTATCAAAGAATTATTTCTATATTGAATGCCTTTAGAGTTAATTCTAAACTGAATTTCGTCAATTCCTTTTATTGATTTGATAAGTAAAGGAATTTGAAAAATAAAAAGAAAAAACGAAAATGCCACTACAATAAGTTGGTTCTGCATGTAGAAGTAAATAAACCCTGCTAAAGCTCCAACGACTAGAAATATTCTCCCAAAAATAGCGCTTCTTGTATAATAAATCAGGAATTCTTTAGAATAACTTAAATTATTTTCATCAATTAGAGGTCTCACATTTTTGATGTTAAAAGTTTATTTTAGAACTGTTACTTACTGTTTTCCAATTATTAACTTTCTTTTGAATCATTTTGAAGATTCCAACAGAAAGTAAAAAAACAAAAAGCTTCATTAATATTTCAAGGAATGTGTTTGAAGAATAAATATTTGAAGTCATTGTCCATGAACTTGGTAAATAATCCCTATGGAAAGAAGTGAAAATGATTACTATTTTTTCAATTGACAGGATAAAGAAAAAACTAAATATTAACTTTATAAGAATGTTTTTTCGGATTGCTTTAATTCTAAGAAGCTGGCTTATAGAAAACCAGAATAAGGGTTGAAGCCAGAATCCAAACCAATATTTACCAAACATTCTGTTAAGTAAAAAGTTTTTATTTTCCTGATCTGAAATATTTAATTCAATGATTGTCGCTAGCAACCATACGATTAAATAAACAATTCCAATAAACGAAATAAACCGATCTGATTCATCATTGATTTTTTGGAGAAATGGATTTTTGATAAATATTGAAAGAATTAGGCATAGAATTGTAACTAATCCATATTCAGAAAAAAAATCTAAGAGTATAAATTCTAAGCTAAATAATAATCTTTCAATCATATATAAAGTTTTCTTTTTGATTAAACAGTTTAGCAAATAAACGATTTAATTTACTTCAATCCAATCTGCCTTTTAGCTTCCCCAACCACAAAAGCAACCGAATTGGCAATATTAAAACTGCGAATAAGAGGAGACATCGGAATAGTTAAATGATTTTCGAACCTAGCCATAAATTCGGAACTTAAACCAACACTTTCTTTGCCAAAAACCAACCAGTCTCCATCCTGAAATTCGTTTTCCAGATACGATTTTTCAGAATGTGAACTCATTAAAAACACTCGTGACTGATCCGGAACCTGTGCAATCCATTCTTCTGCATTTTGATATTCGGTTACGTCAAGATGTACCCAGTAATCCAAACCCGAACGTTTCAGGTTTTTATCATTAATTACAAATCCAAAAGGATGAATTAAATGAAGACGGCTTTCTGTACCTACACACAAACGGCCAATATTTCCGGTATTATTTGGTATTTCCGGTTCTACAAGAACAACGTTTAGCATTTTTTTTAAGTTAAATGTTAGAGGTTAAAAGTTAGAAGTTTTGAAAAATAATTATCTAATTCTCAAATTGACTCATTATCTAATTGAAAATCGGAAACTTCGCGAACTTCACCCGCTTTTAAGTTTTGCAAATATACATTTCCTATCCGAACACGCACTAAACGCAAAGTAGGAAAACCAACTGCAGATGTCATTTTTCGAACCTGACGAAATTTTCCTTCACTGATAGTGATCGAAGCCCAGGAAGTCGGGCCATGACGTTCATCCCTGATTTTTTTGGCTCTTGGTCCAAAATCAGGAATTTCAGTAACAATAAAAGCTTTACAGGGTTTCGTTTTATATTTTCCGCCATCAAAACCAATTTCGACGCCTTTTTGGAGCTGTTCTATCGCTTCAGGAGTTATGAGCCCATCAACCTGAACGTAATATTCTTTATCTACTTTTTTGCTTCGGATTAGTTCACTTACCATTCCGTCAGTGGTGAGCAGCAGCAAACCTTCAGAATCTTCATCGAGCCTTCCTATAGCCATTGTTCCTTCCGGAAAGTCATGCAATTCTCCTAAAAGCTTTTTCTTTCTTTTTAATTCATAAATAAATTGACTGAGGTAGCCATAAGGTTTAAAAAGAATGAAGTGTCGGTGCATTTTTAATTTTTTGCAAAGATAGTTTGTTTCATCTTCATTAAAAATAATCGGGTAATAAACTAAAGGCTATGTTAAACCATTTAGTTTTAAAATTTAGAATTCGTAATATTATACTACAAATTTTAAAGAATAATGTTATGGGAACTAATGATTTAGGCTCTAAAAAAATAAATGGAGTACAAAAAGACATAGATGAATCTAAAGGTAAAAATATTTCGCACGACGGAAAATCAGATGATGCGAATCTTAAAAAAGAAGTTGTAACCGATGCTGACGGAAATAAACAAATAGTTGAACGCGCCAGAAACGAAAATGAGGATATTACCAAATCATTTCGAGAAGATCAGGATAACCCCAATGCAAATCGTGGTGTAGAAACCGAAGAAGAAGCAAAGAAAACGGTAGAAAACAAAGACCGGAATTCGGATATTACGCCAGACCGTTACTCTAACTCTAATCCGGAAAGTCATGAAGACAGAGGAAATATGAAATTGGATGAAGACTAAAATAGTAACGAAAAATGGACAGATTTGATACTCTTTTGTCTAAAATAACATTTGATTAGCATATCAGGTTAATATTATGATAAACTTATGTTTTGGGCAGAGCAGCAAGAAATGTCTTCGTAATTTTAAAGGACAATTTTAAAACTTATAAATATGGCACTTTTAGAAAACAAGGTAGCTTTTGTTTCAGGTGGCGGTTCAGGAATCGGACGCGCAGTAGCAGAAGCTTACGCTCGTGAAGGAGCAAAAGTAGTAGTTTCGGATATTAATGTAGAACATGGTGAGGAAACTGTAAAAAATATAAAGAATAACGGAGGAGAAGCTTTTTTTGTAAAAGGCGATTCTTCAAGCGCATTAGATAATAAGCACATGGTTGAAGTTACGGTCTCAAAATACGGGCGATTGGATATTGCCTGTAACAATGCCGGAATGGGAGGTCCTGCAAAACCAACAGGAGAATATGAACCAGAGGCATGGGATAAGGTAATTGCCCTCAATTTGAGTGGCGTTTTTTATGCCTGTCGCTATCAGTTGGAACAAATGGAGAAAAACGGAGGAGGCAGTATTGTCAATATTGCTTCGATTCACGGACAGGTTGCTGCCCCTCTAAGTCCTGCTTATACGGCTTCAAAACATGGTGTTGTAGGCCTAACGAAAAACATTGCGGCTGAGTATGCACAAAAAAATATTCGCTGTAATGCAGTAGGACCAGGTTATATCGAAACAGCCTTGTTAAAAGATAATTTGAATAAGAGTATGATGGACGCTATTGCAGCAAAAGCGCCGATGAATCGTTTAGGAACATCAGAAGAAATTGCGGAACTTGTTGTGTTTTTAAGTTCTGAAAAATCTTCTTTTACTACCGGAAGCTACATTATTGCTGATGGTGGTTATACTGCGGTTTAAGCATTTTAAAAATGTATTATTAGGCTGTCTGTTTTTCAGATAGCCTTTTTTTATGCTCCGTACTATACTTTTTTGTCAACAGATTGGAAATGTTTAAAATATTAATTTTACCGTCTAATGGCTGTTTTGTTAATAATGCTGAATAAAAGTTCTTTAAAAATAGTGTTTTGTTGTGAAATGTTTATAAGTTTAGTGTATTTAAGTTTATGGTTTTGTAATATTCGCTTAACTTTAAAGGGTATAAATTTGACTTCTAAAAACTCTATTTTTTTAAACTATGAAAAAGATCTACACTGTACGCCATTTAATGGCTTTTTTAAGTTTTTTTTATTGCTTTTCTTTAAGTGTAATTGCTCAGACAATGCCGGAAGCGCAGAAACTTCCTTATAAGCAGAATTTTACAGGCTTAGGAACAACTTTTCCTTTAGGAATTCAAGGCTGGTCTGCAAGTACTCCTTCAAGCTTACCAACTCCATCAAATTTTACAACCTCGGGTACTATAGCAGGAAATAAAGGTCTAACTGCAGGTTCCGCTAGTTCTACTTCTGGAGATGTTTACAATTTTAATGAAAAAATGGGGATTTTAAATGCAGGAACCTTTCTTGATCAGGCAATTGGTCTTGCATTAGAAACTACTAATTTGTACGGAATTCAAGTGCAATATGATGCGATGGTCATTCGTAATCCAACAGGAGTAGGAAGCCCGGCAACCACTAGAATTAATGAGTTCGTATTACAATATAGGGTCGGAACAACAGCTCCATTCACAACTTTGCCAACTACTGTTTATGTCAATAATTCAACTCAAAAAATAGGACCTGGAGATACTTCGGGGCAAAATCCTCAAGTTATAAAAGTAACATTGCCTTCAGATTGTGATAATCAGTCAGTCGTGCAGCTTAGATGGATTGCAAGACAACTTTCAGGTTCTGGTTCTCGTCCTTCTTTCGCAATTGACAATATTGATGTAAACAGCGATCACACAGCGCCGGTAAACGAAACCGGATTTCCAAAATCTGCTAATATATCCTCAACCCATTTTGATTTTTCTGATAAGTTGAATGAAATCGGAAAAACCTATTATGTTTTGCTTGCAGGTGGCAGCACAGCACCAACTCCTGCTCAGGTAAAATCAGGATTGGATGCAAACGGAACTGCTGCTTTACAAGCAGGATCTTTAACTATAGCTGATCCTGCATCAGCATATACTAAAAATATTGCTGGTTTATCTCTTTCTACTGCTTATACTGTATTTTCTGTTTCTGAGGATGAATATGGAAATTTACAAACAGCAGTAAATAAAGTAGATGTTACAACAGCAGCAACAGCACTACCTGTAGTAACAACTTCTGCAAGTGCTTTAGATTTGGGTGCTAATGAATTAAACTTCGAATCAGCATCTAAAAGTTATCAAATTCAGGCGACTGATCTTCTAAGTGATTTAACGGTGAGTGTTACACCAAATTTTTCGATCTCAAAAGATAATGTAACATTTGTGTCAATACTTACTTACGCTGCTGCTGACTTTGCTTCAAATGCTTCACAGACGGTTTATGTAAGATTTAATCCAGATTTGGCGGGTGCTTTTACAGGACAGATTACACATGAATCTACTTCTGTTATTAAAAATTTATCTTTAGCAGGAAGAGGATTCAATCCATACTTTCAAAATTTTGATGATCCAAATGTGTTAAGCAACAGCGGCTGGACACAATACGATGTAGCTGGAACTGCCAATAAATGGGCATACACTACAACAGCAAGAAATGTAAATTCTGGAGCGGGAGCGGTTCTTATGAATGGCTATTCGGACAGCGGAGCAAGTAAAGACTGGTTGATTTCGCCAAAATTACGTTTAGATACTTTTGACAAATTGCCATTGTTATCTTTTTATTCTCGTAAGTACTTTCAGGGACCAGCTTTAAAATTAATGGTTTCTACCAATTATGATGGAGTAAGCAGTCCGGAAACAGCTACATGGACAGAAATTGATGGCAGTTTTCCAACTACAACAGATTCGTATGTTAAATCTCAATATATTGATTTATCAGCATTTAAAACTAATCATACTTATGTAGCTTGGGTTTATGAAACTGCAATTGGAAGTGGTACAGGAAATGCAGCAGAATGGTCATTTGATGACTATGCTATTGTAAACGAATCAGGATATGTGGCTTCAAACCCTGTTTTAGATTTCGGAACTGTAGATCAAAATACTATTTCTGCTTCACAATCTTTTGCTTTTAAAGCCAAAGGATATGGAGATCTAACAATTACTGCACCTGTAGGTTATCAGTTATCATTAGATAATAGTACATTCCAAAACAGTGTTGCTTTGACTGAAGCTGATGCTTTTGCTGGAAAAACATTATATGCGAGATTTGCACCAACTGCGAAAGAATTTAAAATTGCAGGCCCGCTTACAGTTACAGGGACTTCGTTAAACAAACAAGTAGGTTCTTTAACTGGTTCTTCACTTTCAAAAGCAGATACTTTTGATGTAGTAACCTATAATTTGGAGTTTTTTGGTGCTCCGACTTCAGTTTACGGACCAAGTAACAAAGCATTACAGCTCGATAATGTAGCAACAGTAATGAACAAACTAGATGCGGACGTTTACGTAGTTCAGGAAGTTTCAAGCGATGCTCAAATAGATAATTTGATCCAAAAACTAAATGTAAACGGAAAAACATTCGATAAAGCCGTTTCGACATCATGGTCCTATTCCTGGGATCCGACTTCAGATCCAACTTTTCCACCTCAAAAATTGGTTGTAATTTATAATACTCAAACTACGACGGTTAAAAAAACTCGTGTAATGTTTAAAGAATTTTACGATGAATTACGTGCCGGGACCAAAACATTGGCTAATTATCCAGGAGGTTCTAACAGTAGTTTCTTTTCTTCTGGTCGTCTGCCCTATATGGTGACTTTAGAAACGAATCTTAATGGGGTTAAAAACGAAATCAATTTTATAGATCTTCACGCTCGTGCAAACAGCGGGACAGATATTTCACGCTATAATATGCGTAAGTACGACACAAAGGTGCTAAAAGACAGTTTAGATGCACATTATCCAAACGCTAATTTGATTCTTTTAGGAGATTACAATGACGATGTAAAAGCATCTGTTATTCCGGGACAGCCGTCTTCTTATGAAGCTTTTGTAACAGATAACAATAATTATAAAGCTTTGACATTAGAAATCAGTCAGGCGGGCGCTTTCAGCTTTTTAAGTTCAGGCGGATTTTTAGATCATATCACAATTTCAAATGAGTTAGTGAATCAATATATTCAGGGTTCTACAGCAGTTTATGATCCTCGTAATGAAATTACAGATTATACCGAAACGACTTCAGATCACGGACCTGTAATTGCTCGTTTTCAGTTGAAACAAGATGTATTGTCGACGCCGGATTTTGCTAATAACAATTTTTATGTTAAAGCATATCCAAATCCAGTGACAGATGTTGTTAGTTTTGATGTAAAAAATACAGATAAAAATCTGAAATTAAGATTTTATGATATCAACGGCCGCCAAACAGGAAGTGCTATTGACGTTAAAGCAGGTCAGGATATAAGTACGACTGTAATTCCGGTGACTCATTTGCAATCTGGAATTTATATTTACACTTTGACAGAAAATAACAAAGTTGCGTTTAAAGGAAAGATTATAAAAAAATAAACTTTCCTATATATACTAAAACAGGCAGCTCATTCGGGCTGCCTGTTTTTTTATGGGATATCAAATATCTTTTTTGCTTTTAAAACAATAGATTCCTTTTCTGATATTTCTAAAAAATAATGAATCTGCCATTCCTGTGTTTTTTGAGCCTGTTTGCTTGTAGTAGTATCCCAGGGAGGATAAACACGGGTTGCTCTTTTGCCTTCTTTAACCGAAGTAGAGAAAATTCCTTTTTCCAGTAAAATGCTTTTCGGAAAGATAAATAACCCGAAATTATTTTCTTTTCGGACACTGATAATCACAAAATCGATTGGATCTGAGAAATCAAATGGTTCAATGGTTCCCGATACATTTCGTTTCCATAAAGTAACAAACTGTCCTGTTTTTGTTGGGGTAATTTTGGCTTCTCTGTAACAGATTTTTTTGTCGTTGATTTCAAAACGATAAGCACTATATTCGGAACTTTCTGCTTCCGGTTCCGGCTGACTGCATTCTAGATTAGAAGGTGCAAAAACGAATTCTCTTGCAAGAATTAAATCATCTGGTAGTGACTTGAAGTTAGTCCTCGAATTGTGATCAGTCATTAGTTATAACTTAAAACGAAACATTAAGTCCAAAATTGAACGACCATTGAAATTGATTAAAAGTTTGATTATTTAGTGGATTGATATAATAATTCATACCCGGCTCAACAAATATATGTGTTTTTTTGTATAGTTGATATTGAAAAGTACTGCTCAATAAAGAACCGTAAACAAAGTCATTTGCATTTAAATTTCCGCCTATTGAATTCCCGTTTAAGGTCACATCATTTGAAATTAGTTTTCCAACAAAACCACCGGTATTTAAACTGATATTGGTTTTGTTTTTATTAAAAAGGGAGTATGAAACCTCAAGAGGCATCTCAATATATTTCAGGCTTTGGTCAATATTTCCGCTTTCGACATTGTCGCTTTTTAAAGTGTTTTGCGTGCTTCTTGAAACAAAAACATAATTAGAATTACTTGTTATTTTAGGAGCAATTACATTTGAGCCATTGTGTAAATTGTCACTAGTTAAAGGAGATGAAGACATTTCATAATTGCTATAGTAAGGAACATTTGCAATGCTCTGTCCTAATTCATTAAATTTTAAACCCGAACTTACAGCCCACTTTTTATTTAGTTTGTAATTCGTTTTTACACCGTATGAATTTGTCTGTTTAGATTCATTAACATTTCCGAGTGTTTTTTGTTTACCATAATTCTCAGAATTGGCAATTCCGGCAAAAACTTCCAGAGACCATTTCTCATCATTAGAAACCGGTTTGGTTTCTTTTTCTTTCTTAGGTTCAACTTCTGCAATACCTTTTTCTAAATTTTGTAATTGCACCAACTGAATTGAATCTTGTTTAGTCAAAGTAATATTGTTTTTCTGAGTAAGTTGTGCAAGAGCAGCTTTCGAATTGACAGTTTCAGTTACAGCTTCTTCCTTATTCTGAGAATTGTTTTTTTCTGTTGAATTAGAAGAATTTAAAGCAATAATAGCTGTGGTTGTAGAAGTCTTTTTTTCTTCTACAACAGAATTTGGCGTTAAGTTGTTTGAAAAAGTGTTGGCTGAATTGTATTTTTCGTTGCCAAAAGTTTTTTCGGCTACAGCCTTATTTTCATTTTCTTTTACTGAATTCGGCAATTGGTTATTTGAATACGAATTGAATGAATTTTGTTTTTGAGTACCAAAAGTTTTTTCGGCTACATCCTTGTTTTCATTTTCTTTTACTGAATTCGGCAATTGGTTATTTGAATACGAATTGAATGAATTTTGTTTTTGAATGCTAAAAGTTTTTTCGGCTACAGCCTTATTTTCATTTTCTTTTACTGAATTCGGCAATTGGTTATTTGAATACGAATTGAATGAATTTTGTTTTTGAATGCTAAAAGTTTTTTCGGCTACAGCCTTGTTTTTATTTTCTTTTACTGAATTCGGCAATTGCTTATTTGAATACGAATTGAATGAATTTTGTTTTTGAGTACCTAAAGTTTTTTCAGCTACAGCCTGATTGTTGTTTTTTATATTATTATTTAATTCATCTGTTGTAATATCACCAGAATTCATTTTTGTATCAGAAGTTTTGGTAACGTTTGTTTTATAGGCTTTATTTTTTTGTTCGTTATTCGATTGTATTGTTGCATTTTCTATAGCTGAACTTTCAGCAACAACGGTTTCTTTTTTAATAATGTTGTTTTCTGTAGAAATGTTTTTATTATTTGAGTTTTTTTTGTTTTTATCAACTACAACACTTTTTTCTGCATTTCCGTTATTTATTGTTTTGATTCCGGAATCAGAGGAAAAATGTAAAACTGCCGGGAGTAATAATCCTAATAACAGGCATGCAGCAGCCGACCACCAAAGAACAACTCTTTTTTTCTTTTTAGGTTTGTCAAGTTCTTCTTCAATTTTACTCCATAGCTCGGGTGGCGGAACACTCGAAAAGTTTTCTATTGAAGAAAAAATATCTTCTATTTTTTGCTTTTTCATGCTGTTTTAAAATTTTTAATACTCAAAATTTTTTTCTGTAAAATTTTTTTGGCTCTGTTAAGGTTTGATTTTGAAGTGCCTTCCGAAATCTTGAGTAATTCTGCAATTTCCTTATGTTTCATTTTTTCAAAAACATACAAATTAAAAACCATACGATACTGATCAGGTAATTCTTTTATGTATTCCAGTAGTTTTTCCTGCGGGACAGTAATGGTGTTTAATTCCTCTTCTTCTATAAAATCGGTATCCGGATCAAAAACATCCAAAAAGAAACTTTCCTTTTTTTTCTTATTTAATGTTTCGATCAGTTTGTTGATAAAAATTCGTTTGAGCCAGCCTTCAAAACTCCCTTCAAATTTATATTGATGAATTTTCTGAAATACAATAACAAAGGCCTCCTGAAAAACATCTTTTGCATCATCTTCATTTTTCATATATTTTAAGCAAATACCGTATAAGACAGGAGAGAACAACTGATAAATTTTCAGTTGTCCTGCTCTGTCATTTTGTACGCATTGCTTTATATATGTATCTAAATCGTTTTTCAAAAAACTGGTGGGGTTGATTTTGGCAAAAATAACGAATTTTAAGTGTTTTAGCTATTTTTTATAAATTGTGCGCGTGCCTTCAGAATCGTTGCTTATTAGTGTTAAGTTTTGATTGTCAAGGTTTTCTATGATATAGGTTTTGCCTTCAAAAGAGATCAGTTCCTGTTCTGACTGATCAAAAACACTGACCCCTTTTTTTATTTCATAAGAGCTGTTTCGAATTTCGACACCATCTTTATAAGTGATGATTTTTCCGTCTGGAGTAAAAACTATTTTTTTATTGAAACCCGTTGTTTTAGGAGTTGAAATATAAGGATTGCTCTCTCCGCCTATTGTCTTTTCCCAAATCCAGGTGTTGATAATTTTGCTGGTTTCAGCGGTGTTTGCTTCTAAAGAAGAAGCAGTTGTAAAAATTCCAAATACAATAAAAAAGAATAGTTTTTTTCTCATGTTAGTTTAATTTTAAAAGAAGGATTTTGTCTTTAATCGCCTTCTTGAAAGCTTTTACTTCTGTACTTTGATCTGCAGTATCGTTGTTGTCGATGTAGATTTTTGTTGTACTGGCACCTTGGTGTAATTCAAAATAAACACCACCCTGATTTGCTGGGTCTGGAGATCCGTAGGTTTTGGTTTGGCCTTTTAAGTTTAAGATTTCAGTTGGGACACTTTTCAGGAACAACGTGTATTCTCCTCTTTTTATTGTAGCAGAATATTTATACTGACTAAATGTATAACTTTCCTCGGCGTCAATATTTAAAAATTTAAGAATGTTATAATCATTTAGTTGGTAAAAGTCATTAACAGTCCCAAAACTTCCAATTACTATATTGTCTTTGTTTTCTGTAGTTTTGTTAAAATAAACAGATTTAGATGTTTTTGGAATTAATACATAATCAGAAGGATAAGTTTTGGTTGGTGAAGTGGTTTCTCCCGTTTGCGGTCCGTTCTCAAAATAATTAATTATAACCTGACAGCCATTTTCTACTATTGAAGTGATTTTTATACCATAACCAGTAGTTGCTTTTTCTCCGGAAAAAACCGCAGCAAGATAGTATTTCGTAAAATCGATAGTAGGATCACTGACTACAGAACACGTATTGCTATGTTTTGTAAAAAACTGATTTAGTTTTTCTTCAGAAGTTATAAGAGCAAAAGCCGGATTGGTTGGTGACTCCTTAATACTGTAATTGCATGGCAGAGGAAAACCGGTAAAAGCAACATTTGTGTATTCTCCGCAAGTATCAGTAGGCAAATCATCATTCAGTGAACAGCCACTGAATCCAAAAGCTATAAACAAGCTTAGCATCAATTTTTTCATGAATTTTTATTATTAAGATTATGTATAAAAGATGTAATTGTTTTAAAATGGTTGCGTTGAAGAATATTTTTTTTAAAAAAATAACTGAATTGTTTGTTTAATTTAGAATGGTTACTAATTCGTGAAATTTTATTTTTAAAGATTAAGAACTACGTATTATTGCGTACTTTTACTTAAAAATTAACGTAGTTATGTTGGATATTCTTCCGATTTTATTGGTTTTTATTGTGGCTGTATTCCTCGGGATTTATTTAGGGAGAATACTCTCTTCGGCTAAATTTGAATCAGAAAAAGTGAGTCTGAACGAAAAGTTAAATGCAGCAAATAATCAATTTCAATTTCAGAAAGAACAATTTCAAATTGAAAAAAACAGTTTTGAAAAACAGCTTCATTTACTTCACTCAGAAAAAGAAAATATCCGAAACGAAAAAGACAGCCTGGCGATTCAGCTTTCTAAAAAAGAAGTTGATTTTGAAAATTTATGGGAGCGTCATAAAGAACAAAAAGCAGAAATAACAGCGCTACAGGAAAAATTCACCAAAGAATTTGAAAATTTAGCCAATAAAATTCTCGAAGAAAAATCGGCAAAATTTACAGAACAGAATTCTGTAAATATGAAAAATATTCTTTTGCCTCTCCAGGATAAAATTCAGGGTTTTGAGCAAAAAGTAGAACAAACCCATAAAGAAAGTATTGATTACCATGCAGCCCTGCGCCAGCAGATTTTAGGTTTAAGCGAAATGAATGTTCAGATGAGCAAAGAGACTTTAAACCTCACCAAAGCATTAAAAGGAGACAGTAAAATGCAGGGTAACTGGGGCGAACTGGTTTTAGAGCGTGTACTCGAAAAATCAGGGCTGGAAAAAGGAAGAGAATACGAAGTTCAGCAAAGTTTTACCAATATAGACGGAAATCGCGTATTTCCTGATGTGGTAATTAATCTGCCGGACGGAAAAAAAATGATTGTCGATTCGAAAGTTTCTCTAACGGCTTATGAGAAATGGGTAAATGAAGAGGAGGAAAGCCTTAAAAATGAATTCCTGAAAGAACACGTCAATTCTCTGAAAAGGCATGTTGAACAGCTCGGAAGTAAAAATTATCATGATTTGTACCAAATTGAAAGTCCGGATTTTGTTTTGCTTTTTATTCCGATAGAACCTGCTTTTGCCATTGCTTTAAACGAAGATTCGGCTTTGTACAATAAAGCTTTTGCACGAAATATTGTGATTGTTACACCAACAACCTTATTGGCTACTTTACGCACTATTGACAGTATGTGGGCCAATCAGAAACAGCAGGAAAATGCTTTTGAAATTGCACGTCAGGCCGGAGCGTTGTATGACAAATTTGAAGGTTTTGTAGCCGATTTGGTCAAAATCGGAAACAAAATAAAAGACACCAAAACCGAATACGAAAACGCCATGAACAAGTTGGTGGAGGGTAGAGGTAACCTAATTTCGAGTGTTGAGAAATTAAGAAAAATGGGAGCTAAGGCAAAAAAAACACTTCCGGAAAATATTATTGCAAGAGCTTCAAATACAGATGAAAACCAATTATTGAATTAAATTTTCATTTTAAAATAAACCAAACAAAAACCATAAATTACAAGATTAATGACTACAGATTTCAGACCCGTTTCTTCATCAAAAATTAGTATTTCAGAATTAATGCTGCCATCGCATACCAATTTCAGCGGAAAAATTCACGGAGGTTACATTCTACAATTACTGGATCAGATTGCCTTTGCATGTGCCTCAAAATTTTGTGGTAATTATTGCGTAACGGCTTCAGTGGATACAGTAAACTTTTTAAAACCGATTGAAGTTGGCGAACTGGTAACGATGAAAGCATCGGTGAATTATGTAGGGCGCAGTTCGATGATTGTGGGTATTCGTGTTGAAGCAGAGCATATTCAGACGGGTGTAATCAAACATTGTAACTCCTCTTATTTCACGATGGTTGCCAAAGATAAAGAAGGTAAAAGTGTTCAGGTACCCGGGTTAATTTTGACGAATCTGGATGAGGTGCGCCGCTTTAGAAAATGCATCAAACAAATTGAAACTAAAAAAGAAATCGAAGAACATGCCAGAGAAGCTAAAGTAAATTCGATTGAAGATCTGGCAAATTTAGACAAATACAATGTATTGGTTGAAATTGGCTAATATGATAAAATATATTTACAGCAAACCTTATTTTATATTTTTAGCTTTTATAATCCTTCTTTTAATAATTGGGTTTACAAATGCCGGAAAGATATTAGATATCAATATTCATAGTACCTATTTGCTTATTTCGTATTTAGATTTTGGTTTGCTTTTATCATTTGTTTATGGCTTTTTAGGACTTACATATTTTGCCCTGATAAAATTTAATTTACCATTGATAAAATGGATGACAATTGCCCATGTAATTATTTCCATTGGAGGTTTTTGTTTAACAGCCGGTTTTTTTATGCTTATTCGGAAACAGTTCCGGGTGATTTTGAAACTCTTTTAGAGGATATATATTTTAACGAAAAGATGAGATGGGCAATATTTATAACCTTGTTTATGGTTATTTGTGCTCAGTTGCTATTCCTTGTAAATGTGTTTTACGCTTTGATGAAAGGCAGGTAATTTTAATATAAAGATTCACAAATATTTAGCATAAAATCGCCTTTCGTATTCCTTATTATTTCGTAACTTTAAGTATACAATCACTGAGTTGCTATATTTTTCACGGAGTACGCCATTCGGTTTTTTAATTACTTTCTTTTCAAATAAAAAAACCGAATGACATAATTGTTTAAATGCTGACGATTATGAAAAGAACTGTATTTTTTATTTTAATGTTTACCGCCTGCTCTATTATTGCCCAGGAAAAAATATCTACAAATAAGGCAATAATAAATTTTGAAGCTACCGTACCCTATTTTGAGGAAATCAAAGCGGTAAACAGATCGGTTATGATTATTTTAGATCCTAAAGCAAGTACTTTATTGTGTACTGTTGTCATGAGAGATTTTCATTTTAAACTGGATTTGATGAAACAGCATTTTAATGAAAATTACGTAGAAAGTGACCGTTATCCCAAAGCTATTTTTAAAGGTAAAATAGCAAAATTTGATTTGAAGGATATTGATGAAACGGAGAAAGAATATGTAATTAAAGGAAAATTGATGATTCGCGGAAAATACAAAGAAATTGCTGTAAAAGCCATGCTAAAAAAAGTATATGGGGGAATACAGATCAAATCTGATTTTCCGATTGCTATTGCTGATTTTGATATTGCAATTCCTGAAAAGATATCTTCAAAAATTGCAAAAACAGTCAGTACTGAGTTAAACGGCGTGATAGGAAATGATGAAATGCTTTTGACCCTGAAATAAATCAGAGGTCAGGATACACAATCTGAAAGGGCAGTTTTTAAATCTTCAAACTGGAACTTCAAACCTGTTTTTTTAATCTTTTCCGGTGAAACTCTTTGACCTGTCAGGACAGCAATACTCATTTCTCCCAAAATCAATTTAAGAACAAAAGCCGGAACTTTGGGCAGCCACACAGAATAACCATATAAATTGGCAAGCGTTTTAGATAATATGGCATTGGTTGTGTTATCTAAAACGGTTGCATTATAACTACCGCTTGTTTCCTTATCCTGAATTGCTTTTAAATAAATAGCACACAAATCTTGAATATGAATCCAGGGTACGTATTGGTTTCCGGTTCCTAAAATGGATCCAAAACCCCATTTAAAGCTGGGTTTTAATTTTTTTAGAAAACCTTCGTTTCTTCCCAGTACAATTCCGGTTCTGACTTTTACAGTCCGGATTCCTAATGATTCAATTTTAGCAGCTGTATCTTCCCAAATTTGACAGGTGGTGCCTAAAAAATCATTTGCTGTTGGTGTCTCTTCGGTACAAATTTCATGAGATGTTACGGCTCCGTAAATTCCAACTGCTGAGGCTGAAACAAAAGCTTCCGGAAATTTATTGTGTTTTTGTAAAACCGAATGAATAAGTTCAATGGGCTTGATACGGCTCTCTATAATGGCTTTTTTACGTTTCTCTGTCCAGCGCTTTTCTACAATTCCTTCGCCTGCGAGATGAATAATGAAATCGGCATTTAAAACGGCATTTTCATCAATATAATTACGATCCGGATTCCATTGGTAATACGTAATAAAATCAGCGCTTTTTCGAGGGCTTCTGCTTAAAACAGATACCGAAAAACCATTAGCAATCAGTACACTGGTAAGATGTTTGCCAATGAACCCGGTTCCTCCGGTTAATAAGACGTTTTTAGCCATGATAGTTTATAATATATTTAACAGTGTCAGCTGTTTAAGCATCTGTAAAGATACTTAAACATTGCTTACCTTTAGGGCAAATTCTAAATTTAAAAGAAATGGCTGCTAAAAAGAAGGTAATCAGTAAAGAAGATATCGTTTCAATATACATGAATGAAGTTTTGGAAAAAGGCCAGAAACCAAAATCGGTTTATCATTTTGCCAAAGAAAATGATTTTACAGAGGCCGAATTTTATGCGTTTTTTGGAACATTGGAAGGTTTGGAAAAAGAAATTTTCAGATTGTTTTTTGTCAACACAGTTGATCTGCTTCATAAAAACTCAGATTATTCAGAATACGATATGAAGAACAAAATGCTGAGCTTTTATTTCACATTTTTCGAAATATTAACTGCCAACAGAAGCTATGTTTTGCAATCGCTAAAACTGGACAGAAACCCATTGAAAAATTTGGTTCAGCTTACTTCACTCAGAGATAGTTTTAAAGAATATGTTTCTGAAATCCTGACAGATGATTACAGGCTTGAAGTTGAAAAACTGCAAAAGTTTCAGGAGAAAGCCATTCAGGAAAGCGCCTGGGTTCAATTGATGCTTACGATAAAATTCTGGAAAGACGATGAATCGGCAGCTTTTGAAAAAACAGATATTTTTATCGAGAAATCGGTCAATGCTTCCTTCGAATTAATGAATGTAGGACCAATGAATCACCTTATAGATTTAGGGAAATTTCTGTTCAAGGAAAAAATATACAGCAAATCATGAAAACAATCGATTATATACCAACTTCAAAAATAGAAAGGGCCGGAAAACTGGTTCAGACTGGAGCTAAAATTGGAGTTAATTATGTTAAACATTATGCCGAAAAAATAGTTAATCCTGATTTGACCCGGGATAAACTCAATGAAAACAATGCCGAAGACATTTACGACGGATTAAAAAGCCTAAAAGGAAGCGCACTGAAAGTTGCCCAAATGCTGAGCATGGACAAAAACTTTTTGCCTCAGGCGTATGTAGAGAAATTTTCGTTGTCACAGTTTTCTGTTCCGCCGCTTTCGGCACCTTTGGTTTTAAAGACGTTCAAAAGTAATTTTGGCAAAACGCCTTATGAAATCTTTGACGAATTCAATGCCAATTCTGTTAACGCAGCAAGCATCGGACAGGTGCATCTGGCGAAGAAAGGCGACAAAAAACTCGCCGTTAAGATTCAGTATCCGGGTGTTGCCAACAGTATTTCGTCAGATTTGGCTTTGGTAAAACCAATTGCCATCAGAATGTTTAATCTGCAGGGAAAAGATTCTGATAAATATTTTAAGGAAGTTGAAGATAAACTGATCGAAGAAACCAATTATCTGCTTGAATTAAAACAAAGCCAGGAAGTTGTAAAAGCCTGCAGTAAAATTGAAAACATCTTGTTCCCGAATTATTATCCGGAATTCTCCTCAGAGAAAATCATTACGATGGACTGGATGACCGGAATTCACCTTTCGGAGTTTACGGCAAAAGATTTTGATAGTGTAACCGGAGATAAAATAGGGCAGGCGCTTTGGGATTTTTACATGTACCAAATTCATGTTTTACGAAAAGTACACGCCGATCCTCATCCCGGAAATTTTTTGGTAGACGATCAAAACCGACTGATTGCGTTGGATTTTGGCTGTATGAAGCAAATTCCCAATGAGTTTTACATTCCGTATTTCGAACTGATCAATAAAAATGTCATTACCGACAAAAATCGTTTCAACGATAAATTATTCGAATTAGAAATCCTTCGTGCAGACGATACGCCTTCAGAAATTGAATATTTTACAGCAATGTTTCATGATTTATTGTCGCTGTTTACGAAACCTTTTCAGGAAGAGACTTTTGATTTTTCCGATGAAAAATTCTTCAATGCTATCGCCGAATTAGGAAAACGTTTTTCAGAAGATACCAACCTCAAAAAAATGAACGGTAATCGCGGTTCCAAGCATTTTATTTACATGAACCGTACCTTCTTCGGCTTGTACAATTTGATGTTTGATCTGAAAGCGAAGATTGTTGTTGAGAATTATTTGAAATATTAGAGGAGAAATTCCAATATAAAAATTCCAAATTCCAATTTTGAAAACCTTTGTGAAAGTTTTACATTTTTACAAAGGTTTTTTTGTCATTTCTGACAAGACTAAGCAAAGCAATTGGAATTTGGAATTTAAAAATTGATTATTTTATTTAACTATTCCCGCCTTATAAGTTGCAATCGCTCGGTCCCTTGCAAAAGCATGATCGATCATCGGTTCATTATAACCCAAATCAAATTCAGGAATCCATTTGCGGATGTAGATTCCTTTTTCATCAAATTTCTTTTGCTGGATTTCCGGATTAAAAACCCTGAAATACGGAGCAGCATCACAGCCGGTTCCGGCAGCCCATTGCCAGTTGCCAACGTTGGAGGCTAATTCAAAATCTAATAATTTTTCTGCAAAATAAGCTTCGCCCCATTGCCAGTTGATTAATAAATGTTTGCATAAAAAGCTCGCCACAACCATACGTACGCGATTGTGCATGTATCCGGTTTCGTTTAGCTGGCGCATTCCTGCATCGACCATTGGATAACCTGTGGTTCCGGAACACCAGCGTTTAAAATCTTCATCATCATTACGCCACTGAATCCCGTCATAAGCCGGTTTGAAATTGTGATTGACACAATTCGGGAAACTGAAAAGTATTTGTATAAAGAATTCCCTCCAGATTAGTTCGCTTAAAAAAGTCTGATTTTTTCGGTTGGCCCAATTCACTAATTTACGGATACTAACGGTTCCAAAACGCAAATGTGGCGAAAGATAAGAAGTACTGTCCAAAGCAGGAAAATCCCGTGTTTCTTTATAATCGGCAATTTGAGTCAGGTTGTGGGGCTGTACTTTTATGGTACTTCTTTCAAAACCAATTGCGGTTAATTCAGGAAATGTAAACTCAATTTTGGAAAAATTTGAAAAGTAGGGTTTGCTATCATATTCTGGAGCTGAACCTAAAAAATGATATTTCTCCAGCCATTTATTTTTGTAAGGTGTGTAAACGGTGTAAGGAAGTCCGTCTGCTTTTGTAATTTCTTTTTCTTCAAAAATTACATGATCTTTATAAGAGAAAGATTCAATATTGTTTTCTTTTAATAATTTGGTAATCGCTAAATCACGTTTAATCGCAAAAGGTTCATAATCTTTATTGAAAAAAACGTTTTGAATATCAAATTCTCCGATGAGGGATTGCCAGACGTTTTTGGTGTTTCCTTTTTTAATTAAAATGGAAGATCCTAAAGTATTCAGTTCAGTATTTATCTTTTCAAGGGAGTCATAAATAAAACTCACTCGGGCATCATTTTTTGGAAGATTGTCCAGAATTTCATCATCAAAAATGAAAAGCGGAATCACAGGAAAATCTGATTGCAAAGCGTGAAATAATCCGGTATTGTCTTCTAATCGTAAATCACGTCTGAACCAGAAAAAAGTAACTTTTGGTTTTGTCATTGTATGAGTTTTTCACTAAATATTTTTTTTAACACATAGAAATATAGATTTTAATTTTCTGGAAAGGATCTAAGAGAAACACATTTGGGAATAATTACTTATGTGTTTTCGTAAAGTGAAACGCCTTTAACCACAAAGAGAATCTATGTGTTCAAACTAAAATCTGCAATTATAATTTTGAATTAAACAATTCTTCTATTTTATGATGGCGATACTCAAAAATGGCTTTCAGTTTGGTTTTTACCACCAAACGATTCATGAGACGTCCTAAAATTCCGAGTGGCAATGCATAATGCACAATGTCTGTCATTTTTGTTTTTCCATCTTCTGTAGCTTCAAAGAAATGTTTATGATGCCATAATTTATAGGGGCCAAAGCGCTGAATGTCTATAAAATACTGATTCTCTTTGGAGGCTGTAATTTCGGTAACCCACGAAATTTTAATTCCCAAAAGAGGTTTTAAAGTATACGTTATAATTTGTCCTTGATACATTCGTTTACCATCAAAATACTGAATTTCAAAACTCATGTTGTCGGGAGTTATGATTTGCAGGTTTTTAGGACTCGAAAAAAAATCCCAGCATTCTTCAACGCTGGTATTGATGTATTGTACGGTTTCTATTTTGTATAACTTCATAACTATAGTAATTGCTTAGCCCGGAATTGACTTGTTTACTTAATTGTATGAAACCGTAAAAGTTACAGTTTCAGGATGGTTTCATCCATTGAGTCAAAAACAAATGTTCGTTTAGACAGATTTTCTCTGTTTATATTTTTGGTCATTTTTCCCATGAGCCATATTTCATTGTTTTCAGAAAGTAATTTTTGTTCCATCTGTTTTACATACTGATTGACAAAATTGGGATCAGGCTGAATAGTCATAAAGGTAACAAAAGCTATTGAATTGAAATGTCTGGTAAGATCCTGAAGATTTTCTATCGGCATGCTCTCGCCTAAATAAATCGCTTTGTAACCCCTTAATAAAATTTCGTACTGAATGTAAAGAAGACCAATCTGGTGTACTTCATTCATTGGTAGTGAAAGCACAAATACCTTATCGGTTCTGGTGGGTTTCAGAATTTGAAGACTTTCAGTGTAAATTAATATTTTTTGCTTAATCAGATTGGTCATGAAGTGTTCATTGGCAGGACTTATGGTTTGAGATTGCCATAATAATCCTAATTCTTTTAGCAAGGGCAGGAAATGGTCCTTAAAAACTTCCTGAAATGATTTCTCTGAAATGAGCCAGTCGAATGTGTTAAAAAACAATTCCTGATCAAAATTCATCATGGCCATCTTAAAAGAATTGATAGCGTAATTTGTTGAATTTTTTCTGGAAGTAATTTCGCGAACAAGCTGCGGAATTTTTTCTTCCGGAAAAGTAGCTATCTTAGATATTTTGTATCCATATTCATGAAGAAGCGTAATGTTTAAGAGTTTTTGTAAACTTGCAATATTATACAACCTAATATTGGTGTCGGTACGCATGGGTTCAAGGACATTGTACCTTTTCTCCCATATACGGATGGTGTGCGCTTTGATGCCGGATAAGTTTTCAAGATCTTTTATACTGAAAACGGTCTTTATATTGTTTATCATTTTTTGTAATTGGATAAACAAAAATAGAATAAAATCTGAAAAAACCCTGAAGGAACGCTTAAAATGATAGTATTAGAAGGTTATTCGCTCAAAATCGTTTAGCATATCCAGGTGTAAAATCGTTTTAGAACCGTCTTTGCTTCGGTTGTACATGGTCTGAAATTTGGCTCCATACACAACTTCATCAAAAGTATAAGAAGTTCTGGCAGCAACGGTATTACTAAACATATCATCGAAAGTGGTAATGAATACTAAAATTTCACCGTGAATTCTTCTGAAATCTTCTTCGGTAAAATTATATAAAGGACTGTTTTCTGTAATGGGATGAACTAATGTCCAGCTTAATGAAAGCGCATTAATTCTGTCTAATTCTAATTCCAGATTGTAAAATTTATTCGTCATTTTACCATTTTCTTCTACGGTCATTCCAAGCGTTACTTTTGCTTTGGCATCTGTAAAATTGGTGTTTTTAAAAGGAACAAGCCGAATCATTAATCCTTTGCCTTCCCCATAAGGTGAAATCAAAGCATGATGAGAAAATTTTAAAAAAGCAGTCGGTTTGCTGAATCTTCCAAAGAACAAACCTGTTGCAATAGCAAAACTTAAAAGGCCAATTAAGGCTTCAGCAGAAGAAAGAACACTGGTTAAAAAACCTGTCGGACTAATGTGACCATAGCCAACGGTGGTAAAAGTTTGTGCACTAAAAAAATAAGCCTGTCCAAATTGTGTCCATACACTTTGTGATTGGGCAATTCCGTCAAGATGTTCAATTCCGATTGCGTAATAAAGAATGGCAAAAATAAAATTGATTACGATATAAAATGTAAACAGAATAAGCATGAATTTCCAGTTGGGCATATCAATCATAGTATGATACCAGCTGATTCGGCGCAACAAATGCATGCCTCTTTTTTCGATATTCGGGGTTCCGTTTTTGTTTACAAATCTTCCACCGTAACTGCTTGCATTGGTACCAAAACCTGAGTTTTGATCTGTTTGGACATTATGGTTTATTTTTCTTAAAAGAGCCATTCGTTTTTTAATTTGGACAAATGTAAGGATATCTTTTATTGTAATTATAAATTGTCAGGCTGAGCGGAGTCGAAGCCCTTCAGTGCAAAAAAAACTTATACTATGCTATGAATTACAGCAATTTTAGTAGATTAAATTAGTTGTGGTTTTTATATAAAAAAAGCAATCTGTAAAATTTACTTTTTTTACAGATTGCTTTGTGTGATTTAATAGCCGATGTTTTTTATTTGCAGAAAGTAGCTTTGTTTTTAATAGCGCTCTGGCTGCCTAATTCTATTGCTTTTGAGAAATCCTTGCAACAATTTTTCTTGTCACCAGATTTGTTGTAAGCCAAAGCCCTAAGGTTGTAAGCTACATAGTCTTTTGGGTTTATACTTATTGACATTGTACAATCCTTTATAACATCAGGATAATTCATTAATTTGTAATTTACATTTGCTCTTCCTGAATAAGCCCCGGAATTAAAATCGTCTAATTCCAGCGTTTTATTAAAATCGGTTAAAGCTCCTTGTAAATCATTCAGTTTGAATTTGGCAACGCCTCGGTTTTGATAAGCTTCTACAAATTTAGGATTTTTGCTGATTGCCTTAGTATAGTCAGCAATTGCGCCTTTTGTGTTTCCTGTTTCAGCTTTTTTCATTGCTTTATCGAAATAATCATTTGCCGATTGTGACCATACTGAGCAGGTCACCATAAAAAATAAAGTAAGTAATAGGTGTTTCATAAAAACTAATTTGGGGTTTAAATTAATATGAAACGAATATAGAAATATTTCTTTTGTAAGACTAAGTCTTTTGCTTAAAAAAATGAAAAGGAAGAATTAAGTTTTGTGTATAGTTGTATATTAACTCTTGACGATAGCATTATGATTATTGATTTTATTCTTCTTATGTATATGATGGTGAAATGTTTGTAATTAAAACATAAGGCTTCAGTTTTTCGAGATAATTTAAGTAATAATAATAGAATAATGCCGTGTTTTTAATTTTATAACGTATTGATTATGAGTAATTATTTGTAATATTAATTCTTTCGGCTTTACGAATTCAGACTTTCGACTTACTTCAAAGAAAAAGTCTTCTATTCTTTACAAATTAAATCTGAAAATTGGTATCACTAAAATCGGGAGGAACAAAAGAAAACGTTTTCGTATATTTCTAGTTGTTAAACCTTATTAAAATTTATTTTTTTGTTTGGATTCTTTGCTTACTTTCGCAACCAATATGAGAAGAATAATTGTTTTTCTGGTCTTTATGAATTTCCTTCTGCTGGGCGGAGGGCAATATGTTAATGCCGGTACACACCAAAATCCTCATCACAATTACGAACACAAGCACCGTGTAAAGTATATCACACACGAGCAGGGCAGTTCTATCCTTGAAGAAGCTGACGTTGACCTTGATGAGGAATTCCAGGGCGGCGATACTCTTAAAAGTGATTTAAGCAGTAAAGTTTTTACTTCAAATTACAGTCTTCTTGATAATTGGTATCTGGCATTTTCAGATCAGATTACGTTTAATTATCACAGCCATTTCAAATTCTTCGTGCCATTCTGTGGCTATTCAAATCCTATTTACATCACGCAGCGCGTTTTAAGAATCTGATAAAACCTATACATCGGTTGCCTGAGTTATGAGCATGTTCATATCTCGTGATGTGTATTTTTTATTTCTTCACATGGGACAGTTCTGTTCTGACTATGGTTACTGATGCTTTTTTATCTCTAAGGGAATCTTTGCATTCCAAGCATTCAATCGCTTAATTTCCATACTTAAATCATGAAAAGAATTGTTTTCACAGGCTTAATTGCCTTAGTGTGCCTAACCAGTTGTACATCTAAAAAAGAAGAAAAAGAGGAAGCAGAAAAATTTACGGTAACCAATCCTGTAAAAATTGATACTTCGTTTACCAAAGAATATGTTTCGCAGATTCGTTCTGTACGAAACATTGAAATCCGTGCCCAGGAAAAAGGGTTTTTACAAAACATTTATGTGGATGAAGGTCAGTTTGTAAAGGCAGGCCAGTTGTTGTTCAGAATTATGCCAAACATGTATCAGGCAGAATTGCTGAAAGCGCAGGCAGAGCAAAAATCTGCAGAAATAGAAGTTTTAAACGCCAAAACCCTGGCAGATAAAAATATCGTTTCTAAAAACGAACTGAGTGTTGCCCAGGCAAAACTGCAATCAGCAAAAGCAGAGGTGGCACTGGCAAAACTTCATTTGTCATTTACCGAAATCAGGGCGCCTTTTGACGGCACGATTGACCGTATTCCGTTAAAATTAGGAAGTCTTATTGATGAAGGCGAATTGATGACAAGCCTTTCTGACAACTCCCAGATGTTTGCTTATTTTAATGTATCTGAGCCGGAATACCTGCAATATCAGACTAATGTAAAAGACCGTGCCGGGAACAATGTAAACTTACTTCTGGCTAATGGAGAATCTTTTAAATACAAAGGAAAAGTAGAACTTATTGAAAGTGAATTTGATAATGAAACCGGAAATATTGCGTTCAGGGCCAGATTTGCCAATAATGGGAAACTGCTTAGAAACGGAGAAACCGGAAAAGTTCAGATGCTGGTTCCGTTGAA
This sequence comes from Flavobacterium calami, assembly GCF_038290035.1. Classification (NCBI taxonomy): domain Bacteria; kingdom Pseudomonadati; phylum Bacteroidota; class Flavobacteriia; order Flavobacteriales; family Flavobacteriaceae; genus Flavobacterium; species Flavobacterium calami. The sequence goes on along the minus strand of NZ_JBBYHS010000014.1, from coordinate 5,731 downwards.
AAATGCTATTGTGATTCCGCAAAAAGCAACTTATGAAATTCAGGATAAAAAATACGTATTCGTAGTTGGTAAAAACAACAAAGTGAGTTCAAAAGAAATCACGATTACAGGCGAAATCCCGGATTTATATGTAATCAACAGCGGACTTACCGAAAATGATAAAATTTTGCTTGAAGGAGTTCAGAAAGTAAAAGAAGATGATAAAATCAATTACGGTTATATCGCTCCGCAAAAGGTAATCAACAATTTACGATTAAAAGCTGAGTAGGTTTTTGTTTTTGTTGTTTCAAGTTTCAGGTTTCAAGTTGAGCTTAAACTTGAAACTTGAAACCTGAAACGATTTTAAACTTTCTTTTAGTTCAATCAATTAAAAAAACAAACAGATGTTTAATAAATTTATACAAAGACCTGTACTGTCGATCGTAATATCGCTGATTATTGTCTTTTTAGGAATATTATCGGTGCTAAATTTACCGATTACACAGTTTCCTTCGATTTCTCCTCCAATGGTAAATATCACTGTAGATTATCCGGGATCGAATGGAGAATTGATGATTAAGTCGGTTATTATTCCGTTGGAAAGAGCCCTGAATGGTGTTCCGGGAATGAAATATATGACTTCTGATGCAGGAAATGACGGTGAAGCCAGTATTCAGCTGGTTTTCAATCTGGGTACAGATCCGAATCAGGCTGCGGTTAATGTTCAGAACCGTGTGGCTTCGGTAACCAATAAATTGCCTCCTTTGGTCGTGAGAGAAGGAGTGAAAATTACCCGTGAGGTACCGAGTATGCTGATGTACGTGAATCTTTACAGTACGGATAAAAATACCGATATGAAGTTCCTTTACAATTATGCAGATATCAATATACTGTCAGAATTAAAAAGGGTAAACGGTGTAGGTTCCGGAGATATCTTAGGAACACGTGAATATGCCATGCGTATCTGGCTGAAACCGGACCGAATGCTGGCCTATAAAATTTCTGCCGAAGAGGTAATGGAGGCCTTGTCCAGCCAGAGTTTAGAAGCTTCGCCTGGTAAAACAGGTGAGAGTTCCGGTAAGCGTTCTCAGGCATTTGAATATGTACTGAAATATTCAGGGCGTTTTACAACCAAAGAACAATACGGAAATGTTGTCGTAAGATCTAATCCTAATGGAGAGCTTTTACGTTTAAAAGATATTGCGACTATTGAATTCGGAAGTTCGATGTACGATATTTATTCGAACCTGAACGGAAAACCATCTGCAGCAATCGTATTAAAACAGTCTTTTGGAAGTAACGCTAATCAGGTTATTGAAGACGTAAAAGCCAAACTGGAAAAACTTAAAACCAAATTCCCAAAAGGAATGGATTATGAAATTTCATATGACGTTTCGAAATTCCTTGATGCTTCTATAGAAAAAGTAATCCACACTTTGGTAGAAGCCTTTATTCTGGTAGGACTGGTAGTATTCCTTTTCCTTGGAGACTGGCGTTCTACGGTTATTCCGGCAATTGCGGTTCCGGTTTCACTGGTGGGAACATTTGTGTTCATGACCTTCTTCGATATTTCACTGAATTTAATTACGTTATTTGCTTTAGTATTGGCAATTGGAGTCGTCGTCGATGATGCGATTGTCGTTATCGAAGCTGTCCACGCCAAGATGGAAGAAGAACATCTGTCGCCATTTAAAGCTACTAAAAAAGCAATGCACGAAATTGCGGGGGCAATTATTGCTATTACGTTCTTAATGGCGGCAGTATTTATTCCGGTTGCGTTTATGTCTGGCCCTGTGGGAGTTTTCTATCGACAGTTCTCGATTACAATGGCAACGGCAATTATACTTTCGGGTATTGTGGCTTTGACTTTAACACCGGCACTTTGTGCGATGATGCTGAAAAATAATCACGGTAAACCGAAAAAGAAAACTCCGGTAAACAGATTTATTGATGGTTTCAACAATAAATTTAATCTGGCGCAGGGCAAATACCAAAATGTACTGGCAAAAATTGTAAACCGAAGAGCGGTAACAGTTATTGCACTTCTTGGATTTTGCGCCGGAACATGGCTAATAAGCGGTTCGGTTCCTTCAGGGTTTATTCCGAATGAGGATCAGGGAATGTTTTATGCGATTATCCAGACACCTCCGGGTTCATCATTAGAAAGGACCAATAATATTGCCGAGCAATTGCAAAAAGTGGCCGAAGGTATAGAAGGAGTAAAATCGGTTTCATCATTGGCTGGTTATGAAATCCTGACAGAAGGGACCGGAGCCAATGCCGGAACCTGTCTGATCAACCTGAAAGACTGGAATGACAGAAAACAATCCGTTCAGGAGATTATGATTGAACTCGAAGAAAAGTCGAAAGACATTCCAGGTGCCAATATCGAATTTTTCCAGCCACCGGCAGTTCCGGGATATGGAGCAGCAGGAGGATTTGAGCTACGTTTGCTCGATAAAACAGGTACAAGTGATTTTAAAAAACTGGAAGAAGTTAATAAAGAATTTGTTGAAGAACTAAACAAACGTCCTGAATTAACCAACGTATTCAGTTTTTTTAGTGCGAGTTTTCCTCAGTACATGATGAAAGTTGATAATGATCTGGCGCAGCAAAAGGGGGTTTCTATCGAAAATGCGATGAATACTTTGTCAACCCTTGTGGGAAGTAACTACGAAATCAGTTTCATTAAATACGGAATCAACTATAAAGTTATCGTTCAGGCTGCACCGGAATACCGTGCTCAGCCGGATGATATTCTGAAATTGTATGTAAAAAATGACCGTGATGAAATGGTACCGTTTTCGGCCTTTATGAAACTGGAAAAAGTATATGGTCTTTCAGAAATTACGAGACACAATATGTACACTTCTACAGAGATTAGTGGTGGTCCTGCTATGGGGTACAGCTCCGGAACAGCGATTAAAGTGATTCAGGAAGTGGCTGCCAAAAAACTGCCAAGGGGTTATGATATTGACTGGGCAGGTATCTCTGCCGATGAGGTGGCTCAGGGCAATCAGGCCATCTGGGTATTCTTAATCTGTTTAGGATTCGTGTATTTGGTTTTAGCAGCGCAATACGAAAGTTTCATTTTACCATTATCTGTAATTCTTTCACTGCCGGCGGGTATTTTTGGAGCTTTCCTTCTGTTGAAATTCGCAGGATTAGAAAACAACATTTATGCGCAGGTAGCCATGGTAATGCTTATTGGTCTCTTGGGTAAAAATGCTGTATTGATTGTGGAATTTGCCATTCAAAGGCATGCCGCAGGAAAATCAGTTTTGGAAGCAGCTATGGAAGGTTCAAAAGCTCGTTTTCGTCCTATTTTGATGACTTCGTTTGCGTTTATCGCCGGATTATTGCCGCTTGCTTTTGCGACTGGTCCGGGTAAAATTGGAAACAGAACCATTGGTACCGCAGCAGCAGGAGGAATGCTTATCGGAACCATTTGCGGAGTATTTGTGATTCCGGGTCTGTATTACATTTTTGGTAAAATAGCAGAGAAATACAAGCTGGTGAAACATGAAGAAGAAAATCCATTAACTGAAGAAATTGACAATAATCATGTATAAATTCAAAGCATATCAATATAGTATTGCATTAGGTCTTTGTCTTGCTATAGTGGGCTGTAAAGCCCCTGTAGCCGAGACATCAACTGCAAGTGCCTCTGTTCCGGAATCTTTTGGAGCAGCCAAAAACCTGGATACAGTTAATACGGGTTCCATGAAATGGAGAACATTTTTTAAGGACCAAAATCTGATTGACTTAATTGATGCAGCCTTAAAAAACAATCAGGAGTTAAACATTACACTGCAGGAAATCGAAATTGCAAAAAATGATATCCGTGTTAAAAAAGGACTTTTACTGCCGTCTGTTGGCGTACGTGCCGGTGCAGGAGTAGAAAAAGTAGGGCGCTACACCAGTCAGGGTGCGGGTGATGCGACTACCGAAATAAAACCGGGAGTAGAAACTCCGGATCCATTGGGTGATTTTACCATTGCAGCTTATGCCAACTGGGAAGTAGATATCTGGAAAAAACTACGCAATTCTAAAAAAGCGGCAGTAAACCGTTATCTCGCAACCGTAGAAGGGAAAAACTTTGTAATTACCAATCTGATTGCTGAGGTAGCCGATTCGTATTACGAGTTATTGGCTTTAGACAGTCAGTTGGAAATTGTAAAACAAACCATCGAATTGCAGACGAATGCTTTAGAAATCGTAAAAATTCAGAAACAGGCCGCCAGGGCTACAGAACTTGGTGTACAGAAGTTTCAGGCTGAGGTTTTAACTGCGAAAAGTTTAGAGTTTGATATCCTTCAGAAAATTAAAGAAAACGAGAATAAAATCAATTTCTTATTAGGTAGATATCCGCAGGAAGTAAAAAGAACCAATAGTAACTTTTTGACCTTATTGCCTGCGGAAGTGAACTCTGGAATTCCGTCTCAGTTATTGATGAACCGCCCGGATGTTAAGCAAGCCGAATTAGAACTCGTTGCAGCCAAATTAGATGTAAAAGTAGCCCGCGCCGAATTCTATCCTTCGCTTGATATTTCGGCAGCTTTTGGTGTACAGGCTTTTAAACCGTCTTATTTATTCACGTTTCCGGAGTCGATTTTGTACTCGCTGGCAGGAGATCTTGCAGCACCATTGATTAACAGAAACGCAATCAAGGCTGAGTTTTCAAGTGCCAATGCCAGACAGCTTCAGGCTTTGTACAACTACGATCGTACGATTTTGAATGCGTATCTGGAAGTTTCGAATCAGCTTTCTAAAATTGATAATTTACAGAAAAGCTACGATTTAAAATCACAGCAGGTGGACGCCTTAAATAAATCGATCGAGGTTTCGAATGACTTGTTTAAGTCGGCACGAGTAGATTATTTCGAAGTTTTGATGACACAGCGTGACGCTTTAGAATCAAAATTAGAATTGATTGACACCAAAAAAGAACAGCTTAATGCAGCAGTTTATGTCTACAAAGACTTAGGCGGAGGCTGGAAATAATATCATTTTTTATATTAATAGTTGTAGGATTGAACCTCCCGGAAAGTAATTTTTTCGGGAGGTTTTTTTTGTGGATGATTTGAATGTTGATTTTCTTTTGTAATAATAAGATTGTTATATTAGCTGAATGAAGTTCAGTATAATTAGCAACTTTGTTATTGGAGAAAAATAAAATTATATAACAATTATAATTTTAAATATTAGTCACTGGTATTTCTATATCTAACTTTTAATATTAATATTTTGAAAAAAAAAACTACTGAGGATTTAGTATCTGAACAACGTTCACAATTACTGTCTTTTCTTAATGAAGAAATTTCACAAATAGAAAAAGAAGAAACAAAACCTGGTTGGACTATTTGGGCATTATTTGGAGGAATTTCAACATGTATTTGGCTATTAATTAATCAAATTGAAAAGACAGCTCCTAATTGGAATAAAATTTCTCTAATGCTTATTGCAATTGCTTTTTTGGGCATTACTTTTAGAATCATAACAAAAAGATTATATAGGAAGAATGTTTCTTCCGAAAATAATAGATTCTTACCTTTAAAACAATTCTTTGAAAGTTCAAGACTATCAATGCTACTCTCTTTGTTATATGCTATTATTATATATACATTAACACTAGTGTCCACTAAAAATTAAAATAAGTTCTTTGAAATTATTGTAAATCTGTATTTTAAGAGTCATTTTAGAGCGTGACGATTTGAAATGATTATTATGTTCGTAAATCAATATTACGAAT